>CAZZGN010000001.1:0-47913 GCA_964654165.1 uncultured Methanosarcinales archaeon
GATAGCTAACATTTGTAAAAAACACAATGTTGAAATACAGGTAGACAGTGAGGAACCAGGTATTGGATTTGTTGAAAATATAACCTGTAATGGTAAAGGGTATTTGACTACAAATTGTAAAGACTTTACTCAATTAATATGTAGTAAATGTAAGGACACTCAAGGAATAAGTCCAAACAGCTATCCTGGAGATGAAGAATGTTATAACTGTGGAGTAATAGGGGAATGGAACGAAATATAAAATGAAACCAAAAAAGATTAAGGTTGATGCACCTATAAAGGAATGGACAGACAAACAACTCAAAGATGAAGCATATGGATTACATGATATTGTGTATGTGGTAGATTGTTATTCCACAAGGGATATACTACGATTAAATGCAGTTATAGATGAACTACGTAAAAGAAATTATGATGTGTATGAGGTATCAAAATTAATGATTAAAATTGATGATGGTGATGATGATGATACTGATGATTAACTCAAGTAATCAAAACATTGTTGTCTAACGCATATATTGTGCAAGGCTAAAATATGATAGCTTTTTATATGCTGTCAATCAATATATATCCCAAATGGTTAGAGTTCGAATAATGGAACGGGCTTCCGTTTGCAACAAATGCAAATGTCCTGTTCTAAAAGGGGAACCTATGGTGGGATGGCCTGCCAAGTTCGGACCTGCTAAATGGTGTAAAATATGTGGGATTAAATACCTCGCATCATTGCTTGTTGAGTTGGCTACCCTCGGACAGCAAAAGCCAACTGTCAAAGAGCAAACCACATTGACAGAAAAATGCTTAAATGGGATTCATTCGTCTCGGAAATCAGAAAAGAGCTCGGAGCAGAAATCTCCATGTCAGGAACCATCAAAGGTTGGGAAACGAAAGAAGGTTCGTTCTTCTGCAAAGAATGTGGACTTATAAGATTTTTTCCTTTTGATGAAACTGAGTATTTTGATATTATTGACTTAGCTGAACGCTTAGGTGTTCATACTCCTTTTAAAGATTTTGATATGATTGAATTTGAAGTAATCAAATAATGCTATATACCTCTGCATAGTGTGGCAGGGGATAACTTAATACCAAAAAATAAAATGGATTTGCAAAACGAAATAGCACGGATAGCAAAAGAAACAGGACAAGCAGAAGCAGAAATCAAAGCACAATTAGACACCTTTAAGCAACAAGGATATTCTGACCAGGCTGCAGTGGCTGTATTGAAATCACAGCCAACAGTAAAGAATCGATTAGGGGGAAAAATAATCGATAACGCTCTCATAGTTCCATTCTCCAAAGATACACCTAGAGATGTAACTACAAAGAGAGGACCAGCTAAGGTGGCTAACGTATCTGTCTTTGTTAAAGACGCAGGTAAGTGGTCAGCTGCACAAATCTCCCTGTGGGATGATGCAATTGACGCAAGTTTAGCTAAGTTTGAAGTTGGTAAGCCAGTGAAGGCTACTATAAGAGCAAAGGAAGGAAGCGATAGAATCACCGTTCTTGGAGACATAAAACCTGATGCAACACCAGTAAAACCATTAGGTGAACTTGCAGAACAAGTTGGTTTGTTAAAGCTAAGTCAAATAGCTTCTGTCGTAGGCAATGATTGCTTCGTTAATGGAATCATTGGAAGAACCTTCACTACTCAATATGGTGGTGGAATAGAAATTAGTGATGTGGGCAGTAATCCAATTACTGTGTATGTTGAAGACCTCGGAACCATGAAAGTTGGTGACGAAGTTGTAGTTGCAGGAAGAGTGCTTGAAAAGAATGGTGCAATTACCATTCGTGGAACAATCTTATAAAGACTTAACCGTCTATATAAGCCCCTTTGACGAGGGTGCAATAACCTGAAAGGGAAGGGGGTTTTATCCGATTCCTCTTTCTCTTCATTTTTACAATGGACTTTAATCGAAACGTAGACCCTAAGGAGGTCGAAGTTATACAGAAGTCCTTCAAACATTTAAACAAACCATTAGCCAAAAAAGCGACAAACCGAATAGCGAAGGATTTTACAAAAATGACGAAGGCAAGTGAGTTCTTGAAACTTACTAAATATCTTAACGCATTACCAAAGTTAGAAAGAGAATATATTATATTGCACCTCTTGACAGGGGTTATGATGTTATATAATTCAGAATTGAGTAAGCAAATAGAAAAGGAAAGTACGGAGGGCTTATACATATAAAATGGCATTTATAAATCCAGATAATATAGCTCAGACTACAGCTACAGGGTCAGCACCAAAAGGAAAATATAGTGGGTTCACTGCGTCACCCTATGACAAGTGGAAGTGGAGAATTAATCCAGAATTTAAAAGAGCACCAAGACATGCAACTGGAATAGGAACTGTTGACGAATTTCTTGGGGGAGGACTACCCAAAGGATTAACAATTATGTGGGGTGAATCTGGGTCTGGAAAATCACTTCTAGCAAGACAGATAGCAATTAACCAAGAGAAAGGACCTGTCTTATATTTATGCTGTGAAGTATTGACTGATGCACCTGATAGAGAAAAGTATCCTCATGTGATGGTAGTAGATTATACTCGAATGAGACCTGCTTACAAAAATGCTGTAGGCGAACTGTTTGGAATGATAGAACACTTTAACCCATCATTGGTAGTCATTGATTCTGTAACATCATTTCTTGGAGTTACAAACAAAGCACTTCCTGAAAGTAGTATCAGAGAAGCAGTATGGGATATACACTTAAACGCAGAAGGCTTATGCCCTATTCTTGGAACATCAGAAGTAAGGGGTAGTGGTTGGAACAGAAGCACAGCAGGTGGTGAAGCAGTAAAGCACGGTTGCTCTATGCTCATATATACTTACAAACACTTCTTAGTTAGAGAAGCACAACTATTTGGATTTCCAACACATTCACTTGGAGATGTAGTATATACGATTGAAGTGCAAAAAGATAAGCATGGACTTGCAAAGAACAGACCACATGAACTGATATACAAAAGCGATACAGATTACAAATTGGTAGACCCTAGACCACATATACCAATAAAATGAGAAAAAGATGCCCTGAATGTAAGGGGGATAACTTAAAGTATCAGGGTGGCTGCGTTCAATGTATTGATTGTTTGTGGTCAGCTTGTGGATAACAAAATGAAACATATGTCTACACTGAATAGGATGAAGGAAATTATTGATTTACTCAATACAATTCCTAAGGGGGAAATGATTAGCCAAGATTATATTATGAAAACTCTTGGCATCAAGTCAGGTTCTTGGAGAAATATCAAGGACATACTTGAAACGATACTGTATATACAAGAAGGACCTATTATGGAAAGAAGGTTCTTTAGGCGAGGGAAAGTGACGATAACTAAATACAAATTGAAACGATGAAGAACATATTCAAGAGAACAGAAGATTTCTACAATACGCCTGAAGAAGAACTTGTTAGTGAGCATTACTCTGCTCATTTAACTTGCATAATTGACGACTTGCAACTTGATATATATGAACATGGAAAAGGACTTTCCAAGCTACGCAAACACGATGCCATAATAGATACACATGTAAATGATATACTAACTACACATGAACTTGCCCCTACAGATTCACTTAATGATTCAAAGAAGGGGGGTAAGTCAAGATGTTAGTACGCATGAATCGAGACTTGGCTAAAAAAATAGTAATAATGTTTACTCCTGAAACAAATGAAGAAATGGCTCATATGGAAACATATATGCTTTGGCTTCCTGAACTTTCAAGAGAAATTGCAATGAGTTCTTCTGCTGTTGGAACTGGAATAGATTATATGTTGGAGGTAAAATGACTCTCTTTGATACTATATCAAATGAGTATGATACTCTCGGTTTAGTCAGAGTTCCATCTGCATTAGAACGCTTAACATCATCGATAGGTTGTCACATTCTTAATATGTCAAACTTATCAAACAAGCGTTTCTTCTTTGGTGGTGGTCTTGAGAACTTTCGTATGTGTACGGTATTTATGGCACCTTCAGGATACAGCAAGAGCCAACACTTTAACTTCTTTCTAAATCCTCGTTCAGGAATATTAGCTAAGTCGGGAGTACAGATATCTTTACGTGGAACTTTTTCACAAGAATCTTGGATGGGAACTATATCAAATGGAGAAGCATCTAAAGGAATCTTTTCAACACACAAACAGGGAATAATCGGTGCTGATGAATTTATGCGACTTGGTAACATGATGAATGATGTCGGTTCAAACAATGATGAAGTTTATCTTATGAAGGCTCTTGATTCTGATACAGTAACCAAAGACTTAGCTTATGGACAGATAGAAGAAACTGACATCGGTTTAACCTTCTGGGCAGGAATGCGACCAACAGTACTTGGACTTAAATCTGGAATGGCAAGACGTTTCTGTTTCCAAATATTTTTACCTACAATTGAAGACAGTTCAAACTTCCGTAAAGCTTCACGGGGAGGTAGAATGTGTATCAAAGTATCTGAAGATGCACAGAACCAAGTAAGACAAGACATATTGGATATAGCAGAAAAGGTAAAAGATATTGACTCAATAAATTATCAAGAAGTGGAAGATTGGATAGACACACAAGGATTCATACCACACTTTGAGGAAATGCTATTCAAACGTATAGCAGTAGGTTGGTCAATAGTATCTGACACCTTTCCAAACATAAAAATGACTCCTGAGTTAACCGCTTTACTTGAAGATGAAAGTAATGCTCGTGATGTAATCCGTTCAAATCCTGAGATAGAAGCAACAAGACGAATAGTGAAAGCAGCAGGGAAAGTAAAAGAAACACACCTTCGTAAATTCCTTGAGAAGAACTATCAACTTCATAAAGTCCAAGTAGATGCCTTAATGAAAGAGATGTACAGACGTGAGGAACTTATGATGGATGGAGATTGGGTAAAATTAAAAGATGAAACCTAAAGAAGATATTATAGAACATATAGAACTACTTACCAAAGCAGGCAAAGTAGTAAGAAAAACAGGAATAAAAAAAGGAATTCGCATGGACTTTGAGAAAATGGCTACTCGCAAGAGTGGTGGAAGATATAAGAAAAGTGAGATGTTTAATGCTAATTTTATGGAAGGTTTTTACAACACTTTATTATGGGTAAGGAACATGGAACCTGATGAAGCAACACTAAGAAGTAGCTACAAAGACATACAAGAAGTAATACTTGTAAAGAAACAGATTCCAAGTGAATTCTCTCGTTTAATAGGTGAACGCAATGCTTGTGCATTTGCATTAAATTGGGATATTAACCCCAATGGAAGATGAAATTATAATACTTGAAACTAGGAAGACCGTCATATACAGTGGCGGAAAGCTAGTATCTGCTATAGGAAAAACAAGGAGAATACCATGGAAATAACTACACAAAAACCAACGTGGATTGAAGTGTCCATAAAGTTATCTCCCGATGAAGCATTGGAGATGGCTAATGAAATGGAACACCTCGGAAGTAAGGATTCTCGCATATATGAAATATGTGAGGGAATCTTAAAGACAAATGGGTGGTCAGTACCTCAAAGGATAAGACATCTTCCTCCAGGAGTACTTGACACGCCACAGAAGACTGGAAGATATGGAAAGCGAGGCAAATATGTAAGTCGTACCAATGTAGAAAAAGCACAAGAATACATGGAACAAACTGACAAACCATATATGGTACCCTCATATCTACAACAAAGATATGACATGCCTAATAAACAAGCTATTAAAACACTTGAATATTTAGCAAGAAAAGGTACATTAGTACGCCAAGAAGTAAAATGGGGAAATAATACAAGACCACGTTATTACATACCAAAAGGAAATGAAGAACCTTTTCCCACTTCTAAATCCTTAATGAAAGAAGAGGCACCATTAAAGCCTCCTCTTCCAAAGGAATTACGGGAAAAGGAATATACATGCGACCCTAACTCTTCAACATATAGAGCTATGAAAGACATGACACTTTCTTCGGGTACACAGACAATAGAAACAGTAATACCGTACAACATAAATGATGAAAAGATAACTACTTTCATAAGAAACGAAGGAATGAAGTTAGTAACTAATCTACGCTTTCATCCTATATCTGCAGAGTCAGCAAGAAAGCATTATCTAGCTTACTTAGAAGATGTAAGAGTTCGTTTCAAACAAGCATTTACACATGGAAGCGAAGACTTCTACACTTATGAGTTAGATAATAAGTTTATTGAAGTAACAGCACCTTTGATACACGATAGTTTATTGGATGCTCAAGAAGACGGTAGTGCAAGATACACACGGAGACTTACAAGTAGGGATATTGCAATAATGATGGCAAATGCATTTTCCTTACCACTTGATAAAATCCAGTGTGCAGTAAAGACATGACTCTCACCAGCCCTTATTCAACAAGGAACCGACACAGCTATAGGACGAATGGACTAGCCCTTCATTCTTTCCTATGGCTATTATGCTTAGTTTCCAACTTAAAACTTGGATATATGAACCAAACCCCAATGGTTTATTCAACTATTTTACTAAAATAAAAATAATATAATATTAAAATAAACCATAAGGAACTCAAGAATGGAACAATCAAATAAAACTTATTATATGTTTCTAATTGGCTTATTCATAGCCACAGGTAGCCTCTCACTTATTGTAGAACATTATCTTTCGTGGGGATACCTTGAGTTTGAACCACTTGGTCATGAAACATATGGCTTAATAGGTACTATATTAGGACTCTTATTGATGAAACAATATCTAACTAAAGAAAATGAAAGACAAGATGGAAGCGAATAAAGAACTTGAAGAGATACAAAGATGAAATTGACTAAATATAAAGAACTAGTAGAATTGGAAGAATATGTGGCGTGGAAATTAGACCCTAAATGTCCTCTTCCTCAAAAGATACCTTGGGTCGG
Source organism: uncultured Methanosarcinales archaeon (assembly GCA_964654165.1). Lineage (GTDB taxonomy): Archaea > Nanobdellota > Nanobdellia > Woesearchaeales > CAZZGN01 > CAZZGN01. The sequence goes on from CAZZGN010000001.1 coordinate 6,885, forward strand.
TAAAGGTGACTTACAGGTTATCCAAAAAGCGCTTAAACAAGCAGAACAACGAGAGCAAAAAAGATGTTTAGATATTGTGGATAAATGTATCTTACATGGATGGACTCTTGGAAACTGTTCTGAACTAATCAAAAAACCACAAGATGGATGATACTGATGGAATACTTTTAAATTTTGCTCTCTCAATGTATATTGGTGAGAAATGTAAGTACTGTAAGAAAGAATACAAATGTGTTGCTGAAATAAAAGAAGCAAACCCACGATGCACAGGAGATAAAAAACATAAACTTGCCTGTAATACTTGTTGAGAAAGAAAAAAAGGAATTTAAAATGAAAGCAAAGAAAACACATAAAAAAGAATTTCCGGATATAGTTTATAAGGCAAATGAGATGGTTGCACAAAGACTCAATGGTGAAATGAGTTTTGTACCTGCTAAATTGATGGACCTAATTGATGCTGAACGAGATAAGTTTTATCTTCACATAAACAAACTCGAAGATAAAATAGATGTATTAAAAGAACTATTAAAAGAAGAGTTAATAAAATGAACAATAAAGGACAAGCAGGGGGGATATTGATTGTATTGGTAGTAATAAATTAAGATTTGAAGGTGGCTGCAAGCATTGTATATGCAGGTGGTCTGCTTGTTGATAATTTTCAAAGGAATTAAAATGGTAGAAATAGATAAGTATGAATTAGACAGATTAAAAAGAGATGCAGAAGACAATGTACCAATAAAAAATGCAATAAAAATAGGAGTAGCAATTATTGCTTTCTTTATAATTTGGGGAATAGTAATTAGTCCGATATGGGGTGTATGGGCAAGAGGGTTAGATGGTGAGGCACAGCTTAGAGAAGCTGAGTGGAATAGACAAATAGCAATAGAAGAAGCACAAGCAGAATTGATGTCAGCAGAGTTAAAGAAAGAAGCTGATATTATTCGAGCTGAGGGAACAGCAGAAGCTAATAAAATTATAGCTGAAAGTATTACAATGGAGTATATCCAATGGTTATGGGTGGAAGGTTTACATAATGGCCACAGCGAGGTAATTTATGTACCGACAGAAGCTAACTTGCCGATACTTGAAGCAACTAGAAACTTGGGGGTATAATCCCCTTTTATTTTTACACTAACCAAAAATGACTGGATGTAAAAGTTGTAAGGAAGCTGGAATGAATGTGAACCAAGAAAAATCATTAGCGGCAAGAATTGCTAAAGTAGGATTAATTAATTTAGTCAAAGAACATAAAGCAGTCTGTAGGGGCCACTGCGATATATCCTTTATATTGATTAGAGCATGGCTAGAAGAAATGGGAGTTAGATTTACTAATGAAGAAAAAGAATTATTTTTATAACAAAAATAGACAAGATGGACATAAAAGAAGAAATTAAATTGCTAAAAAAGGTTGTCAAAGGTATGCGAAAGAATAATTGTTTAGAAGAAAATTGCATATCTTGTAATCCAAATTGTTTTGATGGGTTAGATGATGTAATAATAGGTTTAGAATTTAAACAAAACAAAAGTAGACATGGAAGCGAATAAAGATAAGGAACTTATGGGGTGGTATTATGAATTGTTGGCTGGGTTAATGGTAATTATGCCCATTATAATCTGCATGATAAGCTATATTTTATTTAATGAAACAGGATTGATAATTGGTATTATCTTTGGTGGAATATGGTTCTATTATTGGTCATGGAAAATTTAATCTAAAAAACCACAAGAAAATGGAAATTAATAAATTACCAAAGAAAGTAAGTCGTATGGCAAAGACTAAAATTTGGATAATGAGACGTTTGCAAGAGCATAAGAAACAAAGTTGTGATTCTATGCCATTTTCTTATAAACTGGCTCCTAATGACAAAATTTTAGAAGAGCCTCATAGGTTATATAAACAAAGCTCATTCTCTTGTGGGATAGCTAATTGCCTTTATTGCACAGAAGATAAGAAGAATAGAACAAGGCGTATTAAACTAACTAAACTCTTACCCGATGAAGAGTATGAAAATAATCAAAATAAACAAGAATGAACATAATAAAATTCAGTAAGCCTTATTGGAAGCTACAAGTTATTGAAGAGAAAGCACCAGTTCACTTAATGGCAGTCTTTAATGAAAACTCTAAGAATTTTAGCAAGATTTTCTTAAACTATGATACCGAAGCCATTGACGATACTCAATATGAACTCCAAAAGAACAGGGAGTATTTAGTATTATTATTCTGTCAGGGTTACAATATCTTTACGACTATCAGAACGAAGATTGGATTTAGAGGAATAGACAAGGAAGAGTATTATCGCTCTAAAATAGGAGAACCCTTTAAAATTGTGATTAAAGAACAAAACAAAAATAGACAAGAATGACCTTGAAATGCAAACTATGTAAGAAGGAAAGCGAGATGGAACTATTTGAACCATATTGTTTTGATTGTGGAAGTGATATACAAGATATAGTTCTTCAAGCAGAGAAAGAACTCAAAGCAGAAATTGACCATTACAAGAAACTTGAAGCATCTGCAGAAGAAGTAATTATCTCACAGTTAAAAGCCATAGAATTTAGAGAACTAATGTGTAGGATACTTGCAGATTGGGTTGAGAAATATAACTGTTATTATATGCACAAAGACAAGAATTGGTTTAAAGAAGCAGAGAAAGAAGCAAGTAAAGAATTAAAATGAAATGTAAAAATTGTGAAAGCAAGAACGTTTCTGTTATCAATGGAAAGATAATTGTTTGTAAGGATTGTAAAAGTTTTAACTGAAAGAAAATGAACAGATTATATACAATAATGGCATTACTATGCTTAGTAAGCCTTGTTACAGCGTCATGTCCTTTCTCAGGATACGTACCTGGAATGAAAAGCGTAGTAATAAGTAAATGGGAAGACATCAATGCAACATTTTGTTGGGGTATATGTCCAAGTAAATTAATTGAAGAACAAAGTGCATGGATAGAAATAAACACAACAGAAACAATTGGAACTATGCTTACTACAGAAGAACAGTTCTATGAAGACTATGCAACTAATCTTGTAATAAAAGCTTTCTTAAATCTACCAAGATTTCTCCTAAGCTAAGATGGAGAACAATATCATACTAGAAGGGGATGCAATAGCTGTCTTAAAAGACTTACCACCTAAGGCTATAGATACCTGTTGCACTTCCCCTCCCTACTTTCAACTCAGGGATTACAAGATAGCTAATCAATTAGGTGCAGAAGCAACTCCTGAAGAATACATCTCATCTCTGTGTAATATCTTCGATGAAGTAAAACGCATACTCAAACCCACTGGCTTATGCTTTGTTAATCTCGGTGATACATACAACGGCACAAAGATAAAATCAATCCCTTACAAATCACTCATGCAAATTCCTGCTCGCTTTGCTCTTGAAATGACAAACAGAGGATGGACACTTCGTAATAAAATCATATGGTATAAACCAAATGCTATGCCTTCATCAACAACAGACCGTTTCAGTGTGGATTATGAAGAAATTTTTATGTTCTCTCAGTCCCCACAATATTTCTTTGAGCAACAAATAGAACCCTATATTTCAGAACCAAACCATACTCTTCATGATAAAGCAAGTGAAAAATACAAAGATACAGACCTCTTCTCAGAAGGTGGGCGTGATTATTACTCTCGTGGAGGAAGAAACAAGCGTTGTGTATGGACTATAAACACCAAACCTTATCCTGAAGCACACTTTGCAACCTTTCCAGAAACCCTTATTGAACCAATAATCTCTTCTTCATGCCCTTCTAAAACCTGTTCTGCATGTGGTACTCCTTATGAAAAGAAATGGGAAATCACAAAGAAAGGTTCAGCAAAAGCAGTTCCCGAATATATGGAATCAATTGGTTCTTCTCTTTCTCATGCTCACACTCGTGAACGTGGTGCAATAATCCCAGACCAAAGAAAACTAATTGGATTAATCCCCTTATGCTCATGCCCAACTTCTACCCCCTCACAACCAGGCATAGTCTTAGACCCTTTCTTTGGCTCTGGTACAACAGGACTTGTAGCTCTCAAACAAAACAAATCCTTTCTTGGAATTGAATTAAATCCAGAATACATAACTCTTGCTCAGAAACGACTTCATCCTTGGCTTAACCAATCACGCTTAGGCTCATTCATATAACAATGGCTTACCTGACATACTCTCACCGCTAAAGCAGGTGAGGTTCTAAGGTTAACATCATTCATGTTAGAGCCTCCTTGGGCGTATCAGTGTAGCCCTTGAACATATCTCTGTCTACGTTCAATTGACCAATACTTACTTGACGATTTGCTATATTGAATGAAGCATTACTATCAGCATGGTCAACGTGTTCACAATGTGGACACTTAAAATTTTTCCCATTTCGATTACCTAGATAGCCGCATATGCTACAGTTTTGGCTAGTGTATGCAGGTTCTATATAAGCTACTGCCACACCATTCAGCTTGGCTTTGTATTCTATAAACTGTCCTAGTTGATAGAATGACCAACTGTTTAAGGTATGGTTGAATGAGCGTGAATGCTTACGTGATTTGCGAATACCTTTTATAGCTTCTAGTTTTATGCCTTGTTTGTTCTTCTTGGCTACTTCTACAACATGCTTGCTTATCTTATGGTTTAAGTCTTTGATTTTATTTGATTCTCGATGTTTAATCTTCTTAACCAATCCATATTTACCTTGCTTCTGTAATGTCTTCCTGATATGTTTGTATTTATTGTGAATATATCCAGCTTCTTTGCCCATCTTTTCAACCTTGCCCGTTTCAGGATTACCCATAACCGCTATATGCCCTGTTGCATTTAGGTCTATACCTAAATAAGAGTTTGGTTCTACCAACTCTACTTCAGGAACAGTTACGCTTATGAATGCATATTCTTTATTTAACTCAACTTGGTTGACCTTTGTGAAGTTATCTACGGGTATATCAAGCTCAAGTTTTAGACAAGTCATAGTAATATGTGTATTATCAACATATATATGTTGATTAGGTATTATGAGATTAACTGAACTTGCCACCTTTGCTTTCTTATTCCTACCATATTTTCGTAATATTTGACAAGAGATTGCTGCTTTCAATCCTATGTGTTTTACATATTTGGTTGAAAGTTTATCACGATTACTAATTGCAAACTTAGCTATCTTTTTAGCTTTTTTAAGTTCAGTTGTGAAGTCTCGATTATGCTTCACTTTGTATGTGAGTATCATCTTTTTTGTTCTGATATATATCTTTTTACAACTTCTAAAGTTATTGCACCAACCGTTGATATGAATTTGGATTTTGTCCACAAACTAGGTAATCGCTTTTTTAGCTCTGGAAATTCTTCTCTAAGTGTATGAGAAGTATATCCTTTAATTCTTTGAACGATTTTATATATACCATCACGAGGGTTTACCTCAAGCAATAAATGTATATGGTCTGGTAGTACTTCCATTTCCAAAACTTCATATTTATATTCGATTTGTTTCTCTAAAACAAGTTCCTTTAATCTATCGCCAACTTTATCAGCTAATACTGGTCTACGATATTTTGGACAGAATATCACATGATACTGGCAAGAATATATTAATTTGTTATCGCTCTTATATCGTTTTGAGCTATTAAGTATTTCCATATCAATTATATTTAATAGTTTAGTAGTTTATTATATATAAAACAAGGAGACATGTAAAATGACACCACCAAAGGACAAAGGACTTGAGAAGATTGTTGATAAGTATTTTGAAAAATGGGAAGACCCACTTATATCTGGACAAGCAATTGTACTGAAAAGAGAACTTAGAAAAGCTCTAAAAGAAGCAAGAGACTATGGTGAGTCTAAAGGACATTGGGCAGTTTGGGAAGATGGAGAAGACAAAAAAGAGAATTATGAGTGCAAGTTTCATAGCAAGGAAAAGATAGTTACAGAGTATGTTCAAAATGGAATTAAACATCGTGAAATTATATTCTTTAAACTAAAACAACCTTCACTCTGGCAACGAATTAAAAGGAAATTAAAATGACTAAAGAACATAAAGAAAATATTAGAAATCAGATATTTGATGTAACAGACGGTAAGATGAATATAACAGGATTAGTTGAGCTACTGTTTGAATACGAGGAAAGGATATACGCATGTGAAGGAGACTGTAAGAATGCAAAATGGAAGAAGTAGTAAATCGAACTGCAAGACCTGATTCAGTATCCTTTGGTACTCCCAGCACAGGTGTATGGAAAGCATATGTAGACTTACAGGATATGGAAGTAGCTAAGAAATTGATAGACAACGGAGCAGAGTTGTTTGAATACGCAAAGAAGAAGGATACAGAAGCTAGAGAATAAGGCTTCCTTTTTTTTATTCTAATTCTGATTCACGCTAATTTCCACACTCAACCGTCTTGTACTAACTTACAGAAAATTCTCCGTCTATTTATAGTAAAATGTCATTTTAATGCCCTTAAATGTAGCCGCTCTGCGGCTAAAGATAAGGATAAAGGGATATTTGGACTGTCCAATACCTTATTATACTATTATATTATTTCTATATCGTATTTTAATAGAATAAACTATAAACATATCATGAACAAGAAAGCAATTTTGATAACCGGACTTGTACTCGGTATCATTGGACTTGTGATTCCGGCATTAGCTTTTTGGGCTATTGCTGAGTTGACAGGGCATACAATAAATTATGGATTAAGTACATTTGCATCCTTTTGGATATTAATTGGACTTGCAAAAGGAAGTATTTCAAGGAGATAAAATGGGAAGATATAAGAAAGGAGCTATGATAAGCGAAGATTATGTGCGTATTCCTAAATCTGTTTCTTTGCCAGCATATTTGGTTAGAGATTTGGAAGCACAAGGAAAGTTATCGATTATGATAACTGAGATATTAGAGACTCACAAAGAAGCTATTGGTGATGGTGTATACAAAGATGTTATGCAACGTAGGAAAGAATTGATAGTGCAGGAAGTAGATTCTGCATTAAGAGCAAGGTTACCGATAGTCTTAGATGAGATTGTAACTGATGTACTTGAAGCAGTTATAAAAAGGAAAAATGAAAGGAAAGACATTTGAATATGAAGTATCAGCTTCGCTTAAGGCAATAAGTGATGAAGAAAGATACTTCTTTTTCATGCGTCTTTTAGATAATGCTCGAGTTAGTATTACTGTTCCTGCTGATTTCTTTGCATTACATTCAGGTCAATCGTATATGTTTGAGTGTAAATCATGTAAGTCAAGTACTTCGTTTCCATTTGCTAATATCAAACAGCATCAGTTAGATGATTTAGTAGATGTTGTTATTGCAGGTGGTAAGTCTTATGTTTTGATAAAACATTCATGTAGAAAGCCTAAAGTTTATGCTATTGATGTGTATAAATTTATATTTCTTATGAGAGAATCTAAGCATAAAAGTTTTAAGTGGGAAGAACTTGAGGATAAAGCTGTAGTTATAACGAAGAAGAATGGTATATGGGATTTATGGCCGTTGTTTAGAGTTTAAGCCCAGTTATCGATTCCAACCTTTTTCTTTATTGTTCCTCCACCCTCTAATTCTATTTCAACTTCACGAGCAAGAGGAGAGTCATCAATGGCTTTTTCTTTTGCTTTCTTTTCATCTTTTTTTGACTGCTCGAACTTGTTGATTAGCCCCATCTTATCAAGTTCTTGCAATGCTTTACCAACTGATTTAGCGGTATTTTCTATTTGTTCATCTGTCTTAGGTAATGCACCCATTAAAGAATTGGCTAGTTCTATTTGTGTACGCAGTTCTCCTATTATTTTAAGGACATCTGCACGTGCTTTACCATCACCATTTCGTGATGCATCGTTTGTATCTCGAAGTGTTTTCCAAGTAAATTCACTCAGCTTTTTAAAGTCACGTAGGATTTCAATGTAATGACCTTCAAGTTCATTGACATAACTTTCACGCTTGAAGAGTTGATTAGGTGCAGCATCTGTTCTGGTTCGTAGCCATTTACCGAGGGTTACTGCATGTACATTGTACTTATATTTTTTCTTTAGTAAGTACACTATTTCTTCGTTTGTCTTACCATGCATCTTCCACTGGACTATTGCTTGCTGCCATGGAATAGGGATAAAGTCTAGTTTTCCTGTGCCCTTTGGCATCTGACCATCACCTTGTAAAGCCATATTATTCTTTATTAGTTGCTCTTAAAAACCAAAATAAAGTGAAAATATAGATATATACTGCAAGAGCGGTCAAATAAGGTATATACAGTGTATATAATTCTCTGTTGCCTGTCAATGCAGTAATTCCTGCTAAGCACCATATTATTCCTAGATAAGCTGAACCTATAAAGACATAACTTAAAGCTCGAAAGAATCGTGAACCTTCTGGTTTACATTTATTGGCATTAGCTTGATAATAGATGTGTAAGTACATAGATATTGCAAACATTATAGCCCCACCAGCAAGATACGAGCAATAGATGAATGTAGTAGGCATTTAAGGCAATACTCCCAGGACCTTTCCTGCACCTGCAAGGAAGATTAATGCTGCAATTGAGAATCCAAAGTATTTAGCTAAGTAACTTATACTTACTTTAATTTCCTGTGTGTTTGCTAATACTGCAATATGACTATCATTTAAGGTTTTTAGATTATCTCTTGTTTGCTTTTGAATTTCTTTCATTTCTACTAAGAGTTCTAGCCACCTATCATCTTTAGTCATTGTAATAATTTTTATTTAATTATTGTAAACTTACCTATGTTGTTGGTTATACCAGGAACATCGTATACTACAGTTCCAAGCACGAATGGAATAAAACTTGCTTTACCATTCTCACTTGTTGTCATTAATAAAGTTGAACCATCTGCATAAACATTTTTTACAATTATGCCTTTAAGAGGAATTTCTGCTTTCGTTACTGTATTCAAAGCATACACATACCAAGTTAGTTTTTCATCAAGGTGAAAGATATTATCATCATCATCGCCTTTCTTTTCTACGAGACGGATATTACCATATATTTTATTTACTTCACCTGCCTCTTCGCAACCGCTTATAAGTTGTCTTTGATTTTCCTTAGCTATTGCAGCCATAAGTTCTTTTTGGTCTGTCATTTTGTGTTTCCCCTTAGTGATGTTATAAAAGCATAGAAAGCTGTTATAAAGCGTTTAAAGCTACTTTTTTTTTTAATATGCTTTGGTCCTTCCTCAATTGAGAAGTCGTCTGTATCATCATCTGATGCGTTTCCTGATGTATCTGGGTTAGGAATGATGACTGGTGCAATCATTGCACCTTCGACTGCATTAAGGCTAGTTACCACGCTACGTTTCTGATATATGTCATAATAAGACATATACCATGTACCTGGTTTGTCTAGTTTAATTACTATTTTACCATTAGCATCAGTTACTTTGATTGTTGGTTTCTTCTTAGGATTGTAAATCGTTACTTGAATGCCAGAAATAGGTTTCTTTGTGTGTGTCTTGATATTATTCAACTGAATTAGATAAGATATCGGTTCATTCACCTCAAAGATGTTATCATTCTTTTCAGGATTCTCTTCAATAATAGTACCAAGTGTTGTCTTTTGGACTATTTTACCGCTAGTGTATGGACATTTAGCCATTGTAGTATTCTTCCCTTGCTACACTTATAAATTGTTATTTCTTGTTCTCTTCTTTGATTTTATAGGCTTGCTCGGTTTTAACTCTAAAACTAAATCTTCTTCATTAGGTAAATTTCCTTTTATAAATACTCCTAATGAGCCTGGTAATCCTATTGAAATAATTTTATCATCAGTCTTAAATGTTGCTTTTCCAGCCACAAAAGGTACATTAACTTTGTTTATAGTTACACTATAACCTGTTGAATCATAAGCATCCTTTGTTATTTTATCATATAACTTACCTTTAACTATTACATCTCCATTGCTATTTTTTCCTATCCCATACCTAGCTTTAATATGACATGGAATACTATGGGTATTTGTAGATTTAGTTTTGCGAGTATATCGGTCTACTCGTTCCTGTAGTTCTTGTGTATTTAAGGTCATTGCCTGTTTGTTTCAAAATATTTTAGATATAATGTCCCATCAATCCTACCTCTTCCATCTATTTCTATTTTAATTCCTTTCCAACCAGGTGAGTCACCAAGATAAGGTGATATATCAATATCTCTTTCTTTTCCATTTTCAAGATATGCTAAATCACGTCCTAATACAGTTTCAATTGCTGCAGTTCTATCAACATAACCATTACCATCATCAATAAAGATTTTTGTATCTGTAGTATCCCACACAGTAGGTCCTTTGGTAATTCCGTAATCAATGGTGTGGGTATGTCGTGAATGGACTTCATAAGACATATTATTTATTGCATAGTCTTCATTTGTAAATGCAGTACCTGTATCAGATATAGAAGCCTCTATATCATATGTATAACCATATGGGTCTTCTGGAATAAGTATATCAAAGAACCATGGAACTATTTGATAAGCAGGATATTCAACTTCTATATCACCATTCCAATCATATGATTCTTCTATATCAGTAAACTCACTACCATCATATCCATACCCGTCTCCAACTTCGTGAGAGTGATGTGCTAGTCCCATACTAACACATACTCCCTCACTGGAAGGATAATATACAGTACTCCCCCCTGTACGTTTTACACGTATATTAAAACCCTGTAACCAAGCTGTATCGATACTACTTTGTAGTGACATCATTACAACACCTGAGGTTCTAATAAATATACCATCTCCATGAGAAGTAATTTCTCCTGTACTTGTTTCCAAATCAGTTGGAGGGTCATCATCTTCATCCATTACAATAGAACTAGCAACACAAGCGTCATCTACTATATCACTGTTCTCACTGTTTACTTCTGTTGTAGGTGTGTAACTTATTCTGTATTTTGATAGGTTGAAAGACAAAGCTGCTTTATCTATTGAGATAGCTTCATCAGGAATGTAAAATGGCATTTCTAGGTCATACTTAGTACCGCCTGTACCATCACAATCATCATATTTATTTATACTTATTGTTTGTGGTACACCTTGAGCATATACTGATAAGTTGCCTAGTTCTCTTTTTGTTTGTACTTGGTCTTTACTAAATGTATATTTATCATTACCGCATGTTAACTTTAGTTTACCTTGCTTTCCAATACCATCAGTAAACTCCATTTCATAGATGCGATAATCATCATCAACACCTGAATAGTATTCATCTGCAACTGTGACTGTATCACCAAGCCAAACTGTATTAAGGAATGATGGGGTAGTATCAATTGTTACAATTTCAGGTGGTATGTTAAAGTCAGTAATAATATTTCCACCTGCAACATCAAGAGCGTTTTGGTCTATTATTGTTGTATCTGTTTCTATTGTTCCTACAAAACCATAGGTTGCAATACTAGAACCTGCTTCAGGGTCTGCTGTAGTATATTGTGCATCCATAACAGGAGCACCTTCACCATGGGCATAATAAAGTTTAACTGCAGGTTCATATGTTCCAGCCCAATCAACACCTCTAGTAATTGTTCCACTTAATTTATCTGTATCTGTTTTGGTAGTATATGTTATTTTTTCAAGACCAATCCATACAGGTTGTGCAAGTGCTTCACCATACACATAGAAACAAGTATCCTTTGCATCATTAGAACCCCACGTACCAGTAAACTTTGCAACTGTATTACCATCAGCTGACCCATCCCAATCATAACCACTAACAAGATAATTTGAACTATCACCACCAGTATAAGTAACAACAACCACATAATAAGTATCAGCTTCAAGAACTATTTGGTCACCTCCACTAAAAGTAAACTCAGTAAGTTCATAATCTGTATCAATGGTGGATACATCTATAGTATCACTTGTAGCTAAAGCTGCACCCGTAGGTTTTCCATCATAACCATATACGCCTGTATGTGCATATACATTAGCAGTTGCATTACCTGTTGGTGAATCAAATATCTTTAAATAAAATTTAGCAGATGTTAATGTCATGGCATTACTATTAGTCCATGTTTGTCCATGGTCTGAATATGCACCAGAATACAATTTTCTACCATCATCTTGATTAGATTCAGAATATGAATCAAGAATTATTGGAGTACCTGTTACAACTGGAAAATCTGTATTACTTTCAACATAAATATAGGTTGGAGCAATATTGATTACTTGAGCATTTGAAGTATGTGCAGCAGCAACAGTAGATGATGTTGCTCGTGTACATCCTGTGAATGTAGTACCTGTTTTACCTGTATAAGTTATTCTTTCTTGGTCTATTTCTACAGCACCTGTAGTTTCAAAACCATCTGTACTAGTTACATTAAGAGTAGTAGCAATAGCAGTTAAGTCAGCTGTAAGCCAAGTATCGAGAGCATACTTTAAGGTACTTCTATTATCGGTTGCATGATAACATATTGATTCAAGTTGATTTCTACCATCACCAGCACCTAGTAATCTGACATGATTTATACATCTTGAAAAGTCATATTTACGTGATATGCGTGTTGTATTACCTCCATTAAATGTTTCTACAGGGGTATTCTTTGCAGGATAAGCTGTTGCATCATCCCAGTCATATGCATTGAAACGGTCTATTTCGTGATAGTCATCAGAACCATAAACGTAGAAACATACATCAATTGCTGCATCTGCAGTCCATAATGTTGTATATGAAGCTGAATTACCACTTGCAGAAAGTGTTACATCATCAATACCTACGTTTACATAATTAGCTGCATCTCCATCTTCATATTCAATTGTAATACAATAATATGTGGTTGTATCGAGCCTTCTTCTATCACCTGATGTGAAACTAAAAGTGGTAAGAGTTGGAGTTCCATCAAGAGAAGATACATCGAATGCATCTGATGTTGCTAAAGCATCACCTGTAGGGATTGAATCTGTTCCGTACGTTCCTGAATGAGCATATAATTTAGCATATGCATTACCGGTTGGGATTAATGTTTTGCTTAATATGAACTTACAACTATCAAGAGTAGTTTCAGTGGTACATGTAAATGACTGTGCTATTCCTGTGGTAGTGTTATCGAGTGTTAAGTCATCTGTTCTGGCTACTGCATTGCTGTCTACTGTTGAAACAGCAGGAGCTGGATGAGTTATTTGTGACCACAAATTCATCTTTTTGCATATACTTAATATAGGTGTTAGTCTATCTGTATTTTCTACACGGGTGGTTGTAGTACCATTTGAGTCGACTGTTCCTGCTTCAAGAATCCAATTGGATATACCACTATCATTGGTAGTTAATAATTTTTTAATTACTATGTCCTGGTCTTCATCAATATAATCACTTTTGGCTACAGTACTACGAGTAAGGAGTACACCATTGTTACCAAGTAAACGTACAGTAAATTGCATAGATTTTTTACTTGTTGAAACAGGTTCTTCAAGTATTCCAGTTCCAAGGAGTATATCATTGAAGGTGATGGCAACAAAGTTACCCACATCAATATCAACAAGACCACCTACATATCGGTCTATTGTAAGTTCGACAGTAGGTATCCCATTTTTAGATGTTTTCCAGCGTATGCCTTGTGTTACTACTGAAACATCTTTTCGGTCTATGTAGACCCCATAGTTTCCAAGTTTATATAAATCCATTTAAACTGGTGTCCAACCTGAACTCCAATCAGTTGAATTAGCACCTAAATAAGTTGCAGGTGCAGTTTCAACTACAGAAACAGGTCCTATTGCTTCCCATTTATCGTCACAAGCTGAACCCCTTCCTTCATTAAATAAACAATAATCATCTCCAGGTAAAGTACCTGCTCCCCATCTATTATTGTTTGAATCAAATAAGACTTTCATTTCAACACTCATTCTAGTTGGATTATCTGCATCTTCCATGATACGAACATCATCAATTACACAATTTGTATACATCGCTTCAACACGACCACATGGTATTCTGCCATTCCAGGTAGATGAACCATTTAGTAATGTATCTCTTGTTAAGTTTGTAGAATAATTCCAAGTACCTTTGTACATTGGCATCCATTTGTCTTGCATTTGCTTTCTTATTTGTAAATAAGTGTAACCTAAAGAATCAAGATATTTCCAAAAATTAGACCAATTCCAATAATTATAACCCCAATTCAAAGTAAGCGTTATTGGATTTGTAAAGTGTGATGCTTGCCCAGCAATACTACCTGAATCATTAGGTGATTCTTGTGCACCACTTCGCTTAGCCATTTCTTGTAATAAATATAGTTTTTGTGTAAGGGTATAAGCAGGTGAAAGTGTACCAAATGCACCATTTATTACACCTTCATCATAGGTTGTAAATGGCATTTCATCACGCCATACATCTGATTCTACTGAACAACTAAGAGTCATAGTATTACTTGAATTATATGCATTTGATGAGCCAAGTTTAGGACCCATATTATCATCAGTACCTGTTTCAGTGGTTATCTGAGGTCCATTTTGGTTATAGTCCATATCAATATCTGCTTTCTTATATCCATATGTGATTTTCTTAGTATTTAAGAATAGTTTATGGGCTGTATCAACATATCCTCTGAATGGTAATGTATTGTCAGCACTAGCTTGTAATCCTTCAATACCATTAGGTGATGTATTATCAATCCAATCAAAACCAACATCTATACCACTTGTTCTAGTATATTCCAAAGCAATGTTACCTTTATATTTAAGCCACATGCTGGATTCCTTATCCCCACCCCATACATTCCAATTAGTCATTTTCTTAATATGCAAGTGCTCTTGCTTTTAATCTTCTTTCTATCTCGTCCATCATTGAGTTTACATCAAAGGAACTTGCAACGTTAACGTCACTCAATGACACACTTATATTATTTCCACCTGTTGATGAATCCTTATTAGTTTTAGATGAATAAAGTTGAGTTCCAACTCCAGGTACATTAGCACCACCTAATACACCAAGTAAACTTCTTGTAATTCCTGCAGGTAATATCATTTCTCCACCGTGTACAACAGCTTGTTGTGGTCCAGTACCAGGAACTATACCACCTTGTTTGTACCATCCCATTCCTCGTGCAGCCGTTTGTGCAACATCACTAAGACCACCCCAAAAGTAATCCCATGCTGATTGAAGTGCACCTGTTATCATGCCTATAAGACCTAATGCCATATTAACAAACATACTTGCCCAAGCATTAGGTGAGATACCACTGATAACCTTTCCTAGTGCATAACTTATATTATCAAGTGCAATTTTCCAACTATTTACATCTATCTCTTCAATTGCAAGTTTTAAAGCATCTGCTGCTGTAGTCATTATATCAGGCCAAGGCATATCTAAAATAGCTTGACCAAAAGCTTCACCAGCTTTAGTAAAGTGAGTTGTCCAATCAACACCATCCATTGCTACGCCTACTGTTTCAATGAGCTTAGTAATCAAAGAAAGAAACTCAGGTGTTCCAAGAGCTGCACTTAATGCTTCTGCAACAGTACTAAATATATTTGCCCAATCAGAATCATTAAATACTTTTTCAATAGCTTGTCCCCAATTACTATTACCAAATACTCCTGTCCAATCTTTATCAGATATTACAGTCCCTGCAGCAATACCCATAGGAGCTAAATGTGATTTCCAATTTATCTCT
Organism: uncultured Methanosarcinales archaeon; assembly: GCA_964654165.1. GTDB lineage: Archaea > Nanobdellota > Nanobdellia > Woesearchaeales > CAZZGN01 > CAZZGN01. The sequence continues at coordinate 22,470 of CAZZGN010000001.1, forward strand.
CCAAGTCTTGTTGTGAGAGATGATGCAAATTCAGATGATGCTCCTGTAAAATCAAATGCATCAAAGGCTGCACCAATTGCACCACCAATTCCTGTTGATAATTCTACGAATGGAAAGTTTTCTAAGAATACAGTACCTGCATCTCTTAAGTCATCAAGAACAGGTTCCATAGATGGAGGCTCAAGTAATGGAAATTGAAAACCACCACCTTGCATTAATGCATTGAGATAACTAAATGATGATTTAGCACCTTTAGCGTTTACACCCCACATGGCACCAACTTGTTTACCTAACCAACTGAACCAGTTACCCATGGTTTTAATACTGTTGAAAGTAGTCTTTTTAGATTTATCCATGGCATGAACAGCACCTTTGTTAGCACCTTTACCAAAGTTCTCCATCATGTCAGTACCCCAATTAGCAGCCATACGGTCATTAGCAGCATTATCAAAACCAATTGCTTTACCTATATCATCCATTACTTGCATTAAGGCATCCCAAACTTTTCCTGCTCCATTGATTATACCATTTATAAAATTAGTTACTAAGTCTGCACCCCAATTGAATGCCTGAGCTATTTGGTCTTTGAATGTCCACAGTATCGCTACAACAGCTGCAATTGCGAGTATAACTGCAATAATAGGAGCTGCAGCAATTGCAAGAGCACCAAGTCCAGCTGCGGCACCCCCTGCAGCAGCACCAACAGCTGTAAGTCCTGCTGCTATTCCAGCAGTACTACCAATCATTTGAACAATTGATAGTGCTGAACCAACGAAGAATAATGCATTACCAACATTTATAAGAGATTCAGAAGCATCACCAGCTGCTCCTGACATACCTATCATACTTGTAGCAAGACCTGCTATTGCAGTAATTCCACCTAGTTTACCACCAATAATACCAAGTCCTGCACCACCTTTTTTACTTCTTGGACCTTTACTCATTGCTGTAAAGGATAATCTACCTTTATTTGCTGCAGCATTAGCTGCAATAGCAATAGTATTTTGTTTAATTTCTTTAGTGTCATATGCAGTAACTGCAGCTTGTTTTACTTTACTCCTAGTTGCTATTTCAGTAGCAATTCTATTCATACGTTGTTTTTCAGTATTTCCCTGTATTCTTAAATTTAATTCTGAGATGCCTCCTCTAAGGCTAGTTATAGCCATTTTAAAACTGAAGAAAGCAAGCATACCTTGACCTACTACTGATAATATGTCAGCTATAATAACTACAATAGCGGTACCTTCACCACCTAAGGCTTTCATACCGCCTTTAGTAAGCTTTAGGTATTCCGTCCATATTGCTGAATCATCTAATGCCTTACCCATCTCACGATTGGTTTCTTTTATTGCTTTTGTATATTTTTTACTTTCTTGAATAATTCCACTAAATTGTTTCTTGATTGCTTGACCAGCAAACATAACACCCAACCATTCATATCTAAACTTTCTTGACTGAAGACCTGCTTGTTTTATTGCATCTGTTTGCTTTGTTAATCCTTGCCCTGCATCAGTCATTCCTCTTCTAAAATCATTAGATAAGACCGTATTTATCTTAGTTTTGTATCCTTGTGTGGTTAGAGCATCATTAACAGTATTTATACCCTTTGCTTCAGCTTTAGCTGCTTTTGCAACTAACTGTTCTCTAAATACATAATCTTTTATATTGTTTGCTGCTTGTTTGCCTGATGTTGGTTGAGCCCCTATAACTTGACCTGGACTAAGACCTGATTTAGAAAGCTTATTACGCAATGAAGTTTTAACAGGATTAAAAGCCTTACCTTTAAGATTACTCTTATCAAGAGATTTACTAAGGTCAAGAAGACTAGCTTTAATAGCTTTTATTCCACCTTTACTATTATCGATTACACTAAATATAGCTTTGATTTCAGCTGTTTGACCTGAACTTATTGGTGGTATTTTAGAATCCTCCTTCCATAAAATCTTTACTTCCCGTTCCTTTTGTTTTTTCCATTATGTCTGCAAACCATTCAACCAAGATTTCACTCCTTAAATGAGGCATATCTAAGACTTCTTCTTGATTTATGTTAAAGTAATATACCAGGAGACAAAGCATATCAGCAAGGTCATCTTCTTTATTAGCAGCCCTTGCATCACGCATAAGTCTTAACCTTAAGCCTTCTTTTCCGCCTCCTGGCTTTTTTTTCCCTTTTCTTCTTGTTCTGCTTTATCTAATTGTTCTTGTGTTGACCAACCCATTGCAATAACAAGTTGTGTTAAAATTATATCCATTTTCTTAAGTACAAAAGATGCAATATCAGCTTTAGATTCAGTTGGATATGCAGCAACAAACATGTCTGTTAATGAGTCACTTACATTTATAAATCCTTTTTCACTGGTGATATCATCCTTATCAATAGTTAAGAATTTAGCTATTTGTCTATTAGTTGGGGTAACAACCCATTCTTCTTCATCTACTATTAGTTTTATTTTTCCTGAGTATTTATCAAATTTTCCCATTTTTCTCTCCTTCTATAATGGCTAGCCTCTCCTCAATGGAGTCTAACCTCTGTGATTGATTAGCGTAATCAAGAAGCTTTTCAATAGCAACCCATCCTTTGTTACCTGCATGCCCCTTGGCGTAAGAAATAAAGCGAAAGTAAAGAGAACTAGGACAATTATAGATAACAAGGTTCTTACTATCCTCAGCACCAAGTCCCAAGCCTTCTTTAAGTCCTATCTCTTTATCTTTCTCTTTAGTCATTAGCTTCCTGCTTTGTACTCTTCGTAGTAATCTGTTATGATACACTTAGCTGTTAGTGTTTCTTCAACACTTCCATCTTGTGTAAGTGATATCTCTCTGTCTGTTACATACGAGTTGTTCATTAAGATGTTAACTTGTTCACCACTTGAAGAACAATCATATAACTTAAAGAACAATGCTCTCTTAGTTCTACAACCAGAATTATCAGCACCTTCAATTCTGTTAAAGCCTGTTGCTCCAATACTAATTCCAGTTCCATATGCTAATTCACCTATATCTTCATCTTGGTAAATAAGCGTAAACTCGGCTGATTTTAGCTCTGGACGCTTTTCATCCATCGCCTGATTATCTCCAAACAAGTTGAGTAACTCAACATCGAATGTACCACCACCAAGTCGTACTTCTTTACATCTTCCAGTATAATCCGAGCCAGTTGCACTTGCATCGAATTGTGTCTCTAGGCTAGTTGTCGTCCCAATAGGAGTAAAAGCCTGCCCCATTTTCACGGTAGCTTCCCTGCTGTACCAAAGGTCTTGTAATGCCATTTTATTTTTCCTTATTTATTAATTTATTTTACTTTTTACTAGCCACTTCTTTCGTGACCTTGTTTTTTTGGCAGCCTTCTCAATGGGCACGCTCTTCTTATTATCCTTAATTATTTCTACTTTAGTTCTCAATTCCGAAGCCATAACCTCGGGCCTTGTTATTGGAACTTCCTTAGTATCTTGAGGATTTATCTTGATTCCTTTTATCCAGATAGCACCTTTACATGTATTTTTTAGTTTCATTTTATATCTTAGTTGTAGCTGAAAACATTCTACGCTTAAGTTGATTATCAAGCCATGGTGCAAATTCTTGTAAACCCAAGTCCATAAAAGGAGTAGATTTACTAACATGAACAAATTTACTATCAGGCATACTATATCCTGCTTTTGTATGAAGCCATATTGACTTAATATCGTGACCTTTATATCCATATGCTTGAAACTTTGCATATTCTCTACCCAATCCATTACCAGCTGTAATCTCCCAAGTATTTCTATTTACTGCTCTTGAAGTGATAGATGCTTTCAAAGCACCAGTAGCTACAGGTGTATTTTTTCTTATAGCTGATGCATATACTTCTCCACCCTCATGTGCTAAATCATTAGTCATATATCTAAGGTCACCTTCAAATTTACTGATTCTATTCATATATCTTTTAATATCAGATGTTTTAACATTTATAGAAATCATCGTATATATTTAAAAGTAATTGTCATTTCCTTTATCCTAAGTAGTTCTGCAAATCCATCAATGTAACCATCATTATTTCTACTTTGACAGCTTTCATATATCAATCCCTCTTTGTAAAGTGAATTAGTTCCATCATCATTAGAGTCATCTTGTAAGATAACCTTAATTTCATCAGCAATATCATCTCGTTGTTCAATACCTTTTGCCCAAACCATAAGTCCAAGAACATATTTTATAGCAAAGCCATCTCTAAAGGATATTTGGTCTTCAGTACAAGATGATTGGTCAAGAACAACAGTAGGAAGATTAGAACTTTGATTCTTAACAGGACTTTTAAGTATCCAATCACTTCCAGAACGAGTTCCAAGTGGGTCAGTGAGGTTTTCTCTAAGGACATCTCTTATGAACAAAATACCATTATTTTCTAAGGTCCCTCTAGTTACGGTAAATACCATTGCAGTTTCTCCAATGAGTTGCTGTCTACACCCCTCCAAAGAAAGGTGTTTGCTAATGCCTCCAATGAGGCAAGTATTTAAGGTTGGCTACATTTAAAAATCAAAGACTTTCATTTGATTCATCAAGATATGCCTTTGTATATACCAATCCATCAGCAAGATTATAAGGACTTACTTTTTTTATCTTGTAATTAAGTGAGTTATATTCAATGTAATTACCAACACTTAATCCTTGGGTGGAAGTAACAGAATCAGGAAAATACATGACAAGGTCAGCATCACCAAGTCCACCAACATCTGACTCAATATCTTTAGTACCACCCCTATTGAGCTTAGCATATACCCTATATTCTGTAGGAGTACCCGAAATATCATCTTGTTCATTGCGAGTAAAGGTAATTGCTTTGATAGTAACTTCTTCTTGAGATATACTTAGTATCTTCGCAAATCCACTACGAGCCATACTAAAGGCACTCATTGTAAAACAAAACCTCCAGTATCAAGATAATTAAGTCCTATCTGCTCTGCACTTTCAAGTAATTCACCACTATTGATAAGTCTTATAATTTCTTCATATGTTTGTGACCACAATCCAAATGGACTGTTCTTACTTTGTCCACCTGCATAAGCAGTTATTGCAAAGTCACCAAGGTCTAGTTTTTGATAATCATCAGCACGAATCTTCATATACGCTAGGGACGCTGATAACGCTTTGCACGCATCTTTTATAAGTCTATGGGGGGTAGACTCATCAAGCGGTGCCCTAGCATAAGTTATGAAGATATTTGTGGATGAAACAGGGGCGGAAGCGAGTGTGATTTTTCCATATTGCCAATCTACTGCAGAAACAACAGCCTCAGTTTTAAGTCTTGTTGATGTATCGTAAAGCCAAACCGTTACATCATTTTCATCAACATCACCATCATTATCGTAATCTCCAATATAGTACTTATAAGAATCTTGTACATAGTAAACGGTATTAGAACCATCAATCTTATTCTCACGGTATTGGTCTATATATAATGCTCTTTCCTCTCGTATAATCAAATTTATATCAGCGTTAAGTCTTGCTGTAGCTGATGTTATAACAGCATTCATTTGTGATGTAGTAACATCTGAACTAGTTACACCACTCATTGCAAATATTTCATTAGCTGTGCAATAAACCATGATTATTTGTGATATACTCCAGTCGTATTACTTCCGTTATGGTACACACTTATAACATTACTCATTGGTACTTTCTCAGTTTCTAATGCACCAACAACCTCAGCATCTGTCCCTATTAACGTAGTATATCTTCCGTATTGTGTTTTAGCTACAACCATAATTACCTCACTTAAGTTAGAACCAATTACATTTATAAACGTTATTGCTTCATGGCCAAAGCTTTAAAGTTTACAATAAGTCTTGTTTCTATGGCAAATAGATGGTCAAACCATTTCTTATTCCATTCACCAAGATAATTATTATAAGTCCCTGCAACAAGAACAACAGGAACAGGTTCAAGAATAGTACCTGCATAGAATCCAAAATGTCTTGCACCATTGGCAGTATCAACAGTAATAACATCTCCAAATTCATAGTTACCTCTAATTAATCCAGCAATATATCGCCCATCTTTATCAGCCTTCTTTTTCTCTTCAGGTGATGTTCTTAGCGTTGCCCCAGCGGAAGCCATTCTACCAGCTCGTTCGATACTGGAAATCGCTTTAATTCCTCTATCGTCCTGCATTTTGCTTTTTCATAATATATAGCCTGAACTGGATTTGCATCAAAGGTAATAGAGTCTAAATGATTGCGATACAAGTACAATGGTAAATCAGTATAAGCAAATTTAGCTCCTGTTATAGCACATTTACAGATAAAGTCAAAGTCCATACTCGCTGGAAACTTTTCATCATAATCAATGTTTTGATATAACTCATTCTTGACAACTAAACTACCTGTTCCTACCATTGGTCTTTCTAAAAATGCTTCTAAACTAAAGTCCCTGTTTGGAGTATAAACCATCTGGTTATTTAAGGCAAGTGTATACCTAGCAGAATACCCCATATCTGCATCTGTTTCTTCCATCATCTGGCTATACATCTCCAAAGCACACGGAACTAGCATGTCATCATCATCAAAAAATTTAACAATCGGAGCAGATACTTTGTCTTTAATAAAATTCAATGCTCCTGATTTTCCCTTGGCTCCTCCATTTTCATAAACCTTAATACGCCTATCTGCGACAGTTGATAATATAAAGTTGGTATTGTCTTTACAATAATCTTGTACAATTACACATTCCCAATCATTAATGGTCTGATTCATAATACTTGAAAGTAACCCCTTTAGAAGATGTCCACGGTCTTTAGTTGCTACTACAACTGCTATTCTTGGTGTCATTTTAATTCAGTAGTCATTGTTTTTTGAATACAATAAAATATGCACTTTTACCAGTTCTCCAAATAAGTTCTTCCTCAGTATATGTACCATGCAGAGGACCGAAGGTTCTCTGTTTTCCTGTGTTTAAAAAATAATGCCGTAAGGCATTTGGTGGATACGGCTTAATATGTGAGAAATCTGTATAGAAATGTTCATTCATCATTGGTGTTCTGATAACAATAATACCACCTGGTTTTACTAAGAAATCCATACAAGCCATTACTTTATGTGCATCTTCAGGAACCATGTGTTCAATTACATGCGAACAATAGACCCCATCAAATGACTGCTTATCCATATCAAGTTTAAGATTCCTTATATCTCTTCTATAAACCTTATATCCCTCATTTTTAATCTGTTTAATACTATCATAATTCCAATCAAGTCCAGTTACAGTATCTTTATTAGGAAACATTTTTAGAAATGCACCTTCACCACAACCTAAGTCTAAAACGTTATCACAATTCTTTAACAAGACATATGCCCTTTCATCAATTTGTTCACGAGTAAATTCAATCATTCTTTATAGACCTCCTTGTACGCCTTAATCAATTGAGGTAATACCGAAGTTTCTAAATCATGTACTTTGATAGCATAATTTCTTGCTTCTTTACCTATCTCAAATCTTAATTCTGGGTCCTCTTTTAAAGCAGTAATTGTATCTTCAAGTATAACTCTATCAGATATAACAAAAGGTAATTCCTTACCATAACGTTCTACTGCAGCATCATAATATTGTTTATTAAGATTACATATACATGGGATACCCATCGAAGCAAACTCAGCAGTATTAACTCCATAATATCCCTGAAGGTGGTCAAATCCAACGTGACATCTTTGTTTCATCCAAAGACATTCTTCCCAAGGTGTATCAGTCATGAGTATTAGTCTCATATTCCTTTTTGACTTTGAATTAAGTACTTGAACAGACTTAGCAAGATAATCAGTATCTAACTGTTTTATACTAGGATTATAATCAACCTTACCATGTTCTTGAAATATATCTTGAACTAAATCAGTATCCTTAATCTCCCATCTATGTACTTCTCCAGGTGCATGACCAACAGCAAAATAAGGGAACTTATCTTCAATAGGAATAGGCATAAATCTCGGGTCATTAGTAGGGATTGGAAATGGAAGCCATTCAGTCCTACACACTTCATCATCTAAGTAATCAAACATAATAGGCATAGTAACAAGAGTTTTATATTTATTCTCTTCTACCTCTTTTCTTATAGGTGGGGTTCTTCTGAATACTGTACCATGAAACTGCATTATAACTTTCTTACCTTGCTTAACATACTCTCTAAAATCAACATTACCTATTCCACAAGACGGTGGCCATATGTTAAAGTGAAGAATATCAGCCCAATCACACAATGCCCTAAGTTTTGTTTCATCAAGATTAGCATCCCATAAATATTCAAAAGGATATTCTCTTGTATTGAGATGACGAATAACAGAATGAGCTTCATGTTTAGTGTTAGCATTGATGGAATCACAGAGCATCTTACTAATTCCACATGTGTCCTCAGAATTAATGTTCAGGATGTTCATAATATCATATTGCAAGGAAACTCACCTGCTTTAGCGGTGAGAGGAATTGCAATGTTGCCCTTTAATGAGTTTTTATACTTAGTATTGCTAACTAATGAATATAAATGAAACGAGCTATTAAACTGGTCTTGCCCTACGACAAGCGTGTTGCCAAGACAGTTATCACCTACAACAAAGCCTGTAACTTCATTATGAAACGAGGTTACGAGCTGGGGACTTTCAACAAGCTCAAGCTCCACCATGCCACTTATAAGGAAACTCGTAAGCGGTTTCCCAATCTTACAAGTAGTCTTGTTTGTGCTGCTCGTGACCAAGCCAGTGATATGCTCAAGCGAGAAAAGCTCGAAATTCTCCCCGTCAAAAAAGAGTTCTCTTCCATCCGATACAATTTGAGAACTTTCCATCTCTACCTTGACAAAGGTATTATAACTTTGTCCACGTTGTTTGGTCGTATCAAGCTTCCAATTACAATCCCTGCCCACTTTAAACCATATATCTCTTGGAGAATTGCAGGGACAACCCTCAGCATCAAGAATGGTAAAATTATACTCAATCTTATTGCCGAAACTGATGACCCCGACAAGCTCGCCATCACTAAAGCAATCGGTATTGACCGAGGAATCATTAACCCAGTCGTCACAAACGATGCTCAATTTTTTAACAGCCGAGAACTTCGTGCTGTCAAAGGTAAATATCAGTGGCTTAAATCGCAACTGCAAAGTAAAGGCACTCGTTCCGCAAAGAGGCATCTTAAAGCTCTCAGTGGAAGAGAAAATCGGTTTGTTAGAGATGTGAACCACTGTATCAGTAAGCAAATAGCTACTAGCGATGCTCAACTCTTCGTTCTCGAAAAGTTGCACATTAAGCGTAAAAAAAAGAATGGAAGGCGATTCAATAAGCTCTTGGGTAACTGGAGCTATATGCAATTCGAGCAGTTCCTCACCTACAAAGCTGACGCTTTGGGAAAAACTATCGAGCACATCAATCCCAAATATACCAGTCAGACTTGTAGTGCTTGCGGACAAATCCGAAAAGCTAATCGTAAAGGTGTTTGGTATTCCTGTAACAATTGCGGACAAACTATTAACTCCGACCTTAACGCTGCTAGAAACATCGTTGCTTTGAGCAAGTTCTTTAAGCAACAGGTTGCTGTCAACCAGCCAATCGTGACATGAATTTATTTTCATAGTTACAAGCTCACCTCTTTAGGGGTGAGAAGTTGACAACTACTTTAGATAATACTTTAATAAAAATAAAATGCTATTATATTATAATAAAGTATGGATGTACATCATAATCAACTATTTTATTTGTCTGCGGTTCAACGTAAACTAAGTCTCCATAAGGTAATATAACAACATTAAGCATATGAGTCCCAGCATTAAGCTTAACAGCCGCCTCTCCGACAGCAATATTGCCAAATAATATATGAAGAGTAGCAGAAGCAGTTCGTGCATAATCATCACAATCGTATTCGTTTTTCCTAAATTTTAACAATTTCAAAGCATTACTTTTGAATAATCTTTCTATGTCACCATATGCAGGAGCAATATAGCTGTCATCAGTAACAAAATAATCTTTTACACCTGCACTCTTGATAGCTTTCCTAACATCATCGCTAAGAATAGTCGTAAAGTCTATGTCTTTCTGCATAAACAAACGCCTAAAGGCGTTAAAATTTAGTTGCATATTAAACATTTTATTAGTATAATTTATGTGGTGGGCGTGTGTAAGAATTAAAAAAAAGAAAAGAAGCTTAGGAAGACGATACCGTTTCCCAAGCTGAACCCGTGTAAATTCTCAAAGAGCCATCTCCAGACCTAACATACATATCACCTTGGGTTGCCGTATCAGGGTCCCCTGCTCTAGGTGTTATCTTAAATAGGTTTGCTGTGATTTTACCACTTCTGAATTTATATTTTCTTGACATTTTTATTGTTTAGCACTTCTCCCTAAAAAAGGGAAACCGAGGGAATTACGTCCCTCACCGCTAAGTTATTGTTTACTGGTCAGTTACATTCAATCGGACGATTGCATCTTTCTGGAGAACCTTTGACTCGTACTCCATATTCATGATAATCATCTTCTTGTCTTCAATTGGCCAATCAAACGCCTTGATAGAAGGCTTTTGTCCCCAAGCAATTCCACCGCAGTACTGTGACTTAACAAGCATACACTTGTGTCCATCTTCTGCACCAGCACCAAAGTTTGCATATGCAGGAGCGTTGTTTGATACAACAACCTTACATCCGAGGTACTTACCAATTTCTCCGTTCAACACAACTTCATTTCCACCGTATTCTGCGGCATTAACAAATTGGCTGTCGGTTAGTAATACTTCTTCTTGTTCAGGAGCTACGAACAACACATATGGAGAGTCGGTTGTATTCTCCCATGGATTCTTGAAATCTGTATCCTTGGTAAATGTACCACCATCCCAGTAATAGTTGTACTTGCTTCTAAGTACACGCTTAGCTTTTGCAATCATATCTGTGGTTAGTGTATCACCAGCTCTAAGAGTTGCAAGTGATGTTGCATCACCACCGTATACATCTGCTGTTCCAGGTACGCCAACTGCTGCGGCTGTACCAGCTGCGAGAGCTGTTGCAACTGCTGCGTCAACATCATTGGACCACTTATATGCCATTTCTTCACGTGCGTATCTCATGAGGTCGATTGCATTCGTGTTTACTGCCTTTTGGGTAATAGCTACTCTGTAGTTATACCTGGTTGGAGTAAACTGAACACCATCCATATCATCAAGTACTGTGGCTAGGACGTTAGTATCAATTGCATATTCTTCTGCTGAAGTTTCCCAGCTACTTTCATACTTATTCCTTATTGGCATAATGTAATCATTAACGCCTTTTGGAACTGTAGCTTGTCTTACAACATTGGAGAAGAACATTAAATTCTTACCACCATCTACAACAGACTTAGCCCACTGAGTCGGGAGTAAGTTATATGCAGTCCTTGATGTGCCTCTAACATCGGTAACAACTGTTGCAGTTGTTGCTAAAGTAAAGGTCATCCATGGTAAACCTGAATCTTCATCTGCTTCCAGTGAAAGTTCAAAAGTCTCACTACCTCTTCCTAGGTTTTGAAGATACTTTACCATTCCAGCATCAGTATTTAAGAAACTTCCTTGTGTATTATCTGTACCCAATTCTGATTCTTTTACAGTTTGCCTGATTGGCTCACCTAATGGAATAACTGTTGCAGGTTCTTTAACTTTTACTTCAGCCGGAGTTGCTACTTCAGTCTTTTTTTCCATATCGTCTATCTTATCCGTTACTTTTGCAAAACCTGCGGAGATAGTCTCCGAAAGCTTAGCAATGAGCTCAGCTGATTTATCAACTGTAGGCTCAATCTTAGTCTCGGGTTGCTTATCTTCAAGCTTTTCCTCGACCTTTTCCTGTGGTTTGTCTGTTTTTTCCATGTCTACCTCTTTTTCAGTAGTTTTTGGTTTCTCTTTATCAACGATAACAGGTTCTACTGTTTCTGTTGATTCCTCTTTGTCTTCTTGATTTAGAAACGTAGTCTTACATGCTGGGTCTACAACAACACTAAAGTTCTTGTATGACGCACCTTTAACAGTACCATCTACACCTTTACCTGCGAGCTTTGGACTTACTCCAAACTTAGCTCCAAGTATGAGTTTCTTTGCATAATCCTTATCAACAAGTACCAAATCACCTATCTGGTCATCACCTGCCATCTTTGGATTACGTACATATCCAATCCATGCAGATGTATTCTGGTCTTGATGGTCAGCAAACAATGCAAGATTAGACGTATTAGTCCAATCTGTATTATTGTATGCATTATGCATCTCTTCGGGTGAGTAATACCATTGGTTCCAAACCCCTGGTGACATAAGAATCTTATCTTTGAAAACGTAGGCTTTCATCTCCTCGCCATCAATTACAATTTTCTCTACATCAGGGTCACCTATAGGCTGTTGGACAGAGTTACTAAACTCAGATAATTTAAAATCCATTCTAGTCACCGCTACTTTATGTACCTCTTCATATAAATAGTGTAACCTAATGCATGTTATTCATCACACATATCCTAATACCTTTTGATATTGGTATACAGTCCTGCCAGAACATCCAACAGTCTCTGCAATCAGGCTTCGTTCTTTTTTGGCTTTAGTAAGTTCTATTATGCTATCTATTTGTTCATTAGATAAGTCGTGTCCACTCTTTCTGTTTACTTCGGTTACATTAGCTTTCCATGTATTGCCTTCAAGTTTAAGCTGGAATACATCTTTCATCTTAGCACCCATAAATCTTAGAACCTTATGAGTAGGTGTATTCTCATAAACTATACAATTACCCCAATCAATAGCATTTGCAAAGCGAGGACCTTCATCAGATAAAGTCAATATTCCTACTTTACAAGCATCTATAGAAACATCTACTTTACTCTTTTTCATTAGAAACTCAACACGAGGTACTGTAAACTCTGTAAAATTAGTACCTGTCTTTAGTTTCATGTTAAGTGAACCATTAACATATAAGTGATATTGTTCTTCTTCACGAGGAATCCATTCTTTGAGTACAGTATAAGTTGCATTGGGTATATCTGTTAAAGGCATATACAAACGTCCTTCACTCATATCATTGATAAGAGTACGTTTGGTTCCATTACAAATTGAGGGGTCTTCATGTTTCCAATACATACGATTATTAGGTATATATTTACGTATTTTACGGGGTAAACAGGATAAATTATAGGATACGGTGAAATCATTTTTGAGTGACTCATATGAAAGTACATAAGGTATAGGATTTGTAAATGAACTTGAATATGAACAAGTCCAATCATAACTTAACTTATTATTTGATAAGGATTCTACTCGATTTATTGAAAGTACACCATCAATACTTGAACCATGTAAGAATATCTCAACTACAGAATCAGATAGTCCTGTGTCTTTAATTGCACCGTATTCTACAAGACCACAATCAATTTGCTTTTGTATAAATTCTCCTGCAGGACGTTCAAACTTAACATCTATATTATTTGTAACTCCATTCCTTTGTAATGAATTAGCCCACCTAATATTATTATCTAAGTCCTCTGCAATTTCAATAGCATCAACAGATATGTCTACTTGTGAAGATTTAGGCATTATATATATTGTCTTTGATGAATTGTTTGTTTCACAAGTCAATTCAAAGAAATGGTCTTGTCCTTGATAACAACTATTAAGACCAAAACGATACATCTTATCTTCACTACGTTCAAATTCAATACCTTGTACATCGGTTTCTTTCTTAAGTTTTGAAATTATCTCATCAGCTTCAGTTCTATATTCAGCTAATTCAGCTTCAATGCCTTCTTTCATCTTAGCTGTATCCTTCAAATTCTCTTGTAAAGCTAACTCAGTAACAGCTATCTTTTCACGTAACTCATTGTGACGTTCCTTAGCTTTTGTAAGAGTTTTAGGGTTGTTTGATGTCATTTTTTAAAGTTGTATTCCATAGATGATTACTGTATACTATCCCTTCGACTTTATTTTTATGTCCTCTAAAGAAGACAGGTAAGAATGTGTATGCGGGTAATATTTTCTTAGTATCTTTGATTACTACAGGCATAAGTCCTGGTCCTGAACATTTATGAGATGGGTATAGTTCAGTTAAAGCACCATGCATATTAATAAGATTATCTATTATATGATGATTAGATACAGCTCCTATTGGAGAATTAGCTATCCTTTTAGTACCATCAACAACATTAACAGCAAAGAAATCCTGCTTCATAAATGGAGCGCCCTTTAAAGTATGTAAACATTCAGAATCAGCATCAATATATATTCCCCCATATTTCTTTAATATTTCTACTCTTGCTATATTAGCTGCACCATTGTAACATTTCTTTTTATAATAATCATCATAAACTTTTCTATTGACTAAACCAAGCTCATCAATTGCTTTCTCATCCCAAAACATGAATCCAAATTCTGGATTCATTTTCTTCCAAGTGTTCAATAATTTTGTAGGCTTCTTTTCTGGACCAATCCATATCTGATGTATTATTGGTGGTATGCTGTTCAATCGCCCATACCAAAGCTTTGCCTTTCCACTATCTATCCAATCATAGGTATAACCATCAAAGCCTGCTGCATAACGGGGTCTTTCTGCATCATGTAAAAAGACAATTCCATTAGGCTTTAGAAGTTCCTTTGCTTTCTTAAGACAATTAACTCTGTTTCTACCATCCACATATATAACATCATACTTCTTTTTAGGTGGGATGAGATAATCAGCAGAGTTTTGAGTAGCATATTTAAGAGTTACATCCTTTACATTCCAAGTCAATATTTCATCATACCAACCTTTATTATGCTCAATAGAATCCCATGTGTAATCTATTCCTTCTTGTTCCAGCATCTTTGGAAAGTATTTAGTACTATATCCTGCACCCCATTCTAAGACATCTACTTTTTTGTATTCCTTTAATATATTCTCAAAGAAAATCTTAGGCTCATCTAATAAATCCATAGGATGTTCAGCTTTTGAGACAGTCGCTAAATCAACTGGTTTTTTCTTAGGTGCTCTAACAAATAATACATGTCTATTATCACATAACTCAGAAGCTTTAACCCAAAACGCACTATTATTAGAACCTGTTATCTCAGACATAAATACCATCGCTTCTTTGAAATTTGCATTAATTCTAAGAGCTTCTAATGTACTTTCCTGAGCTTCTCTTAGATTTCCTAATTTATGATTAGCTCTAGCCTTTTGTAGATTAGCTTCAGCCATCTCACCAGCGAAATGGGCTTGTTGTAAGTATATATCATACCAAGTAATTGCCATCTTCCATTGCTTACGATACATATACTCACGAGCTAAGTAAAATATTTCTCTTGGACCTACACCTTTAGCTACTTCTTTTTGTAATATTCTAAGAGCTCTATCAGGGTCCTTACTATGAGCAGGAGAATAACCAAATACTATTTTTGCTCCTGAAGCAGTATCAGCAAGTACATTAAGATGATTATGTATTGCACCTTTCCAAAGTATTTTAGGACTATTTTTATAAACACGGGGAAACTCAAATGATTGTGCCGTAGATGTCATCACAACACTTACTGCATTCTTTGCAGTCTTAATTGCTTTTCTTATTGCTTCAAGACCACCAGGTTGTAGTTCTTCATCAGCATCAATAGTTAAAATCCAATCAGTATCCGCCTTAGACTTCGCAAAGTTACGGGCTTCAGCAAAGTTATCATTCCACACATATTCGTCTTCAATTACATTGGATGTGTACGTCTTGGCTATCTCAATTGTTTTGTCTGTTGAACCAGTATCAACAATAAATATTTTATCAATACCTTCAAGTGAAGACAAGCATTTATCCAACATTGCTTCTTCATTTTTAACTATTAATACGGCTCCAAGAGATGTCATCATACATCAAGTAAATATACTTAAACTTTAGTTTTAGCTGCAAAACCAGCAGCTGCTATCTTTGCTTTTGCTTTTAACTTGGTATGTTCCTCAGCATATTCCTCTACCGTGAGTAAGCCAATGTCTTTTAATCGCTTAATTGAATTTGCGGCTTTCTCAATTTCCCATAATTCCTGTAATTCAGAAGATGTTTGTATTTCAGCCATTTTTTAATATTTGTATATAATTATATTGTTATTGTATTTAATTACGAGAGAGGCACAATACATCTTCACCTCTACTGTCAAGTATCCAAATATTTTTTCCGTCAAAATTTCCAGTTTTTCTATCGTAATTTCCATCAAAACAATGTCCTCGAGGTAAGTCAGTAATTCCACTTAAACTTAGAGTTTGAATTTTGTTCCCGTCATAATCTATCTGAATGACTCTATCCACATCTTGTGTTGCCACCCATAAATTATGCCCATCAAAAGCAACCCCTCTAACCTTATTAGCTATTGTAGAAGTGTCTAATGTCTTGATTACTTGTCCTTCTTTATTCATAAAGGATAAATCAAGGGCAGTAGAACCAAATACAGCAATAATCTTTCCGTCTGTTGCCATATATTGAGGGTCTACTATAATTGTACCAGATATATCAATGGTTTCAATTGCTACAAATTCTGAATTATAATGATTCAAAGTTCCATCAGCCTTAGAAACTGCCCAAAAATCTTTCCCATCAAAACAAAGTCCATCAACATCAGTCTGTGAACCTGTTACATCATAAGTATCAATTAATTCCCCCTTACGACTTACCTTAAAAATAGTATCTGCTTGAGCCCCATAAAAATATAAATAATCACCATCAAATGCCATTGATATAGCACCTGTTTCTATACCGCTTATATCAAAATGAGTAATTTCTTTAAGTGCCATTAGTACCCCCTCGTTATGCCTATAAAACGAACACTTATAGCAAAATAATTAGAAGCGTCTGCACCTGTTGCCGTAACTTTAATAGCTGTGTAATCCCCACAATCAGGAACTTTAATAGTTTCTGCTTTAGTGCCTGATGCATTAGAGTAACGCAAATCACCTAATGGACCATCCATGACTTTGTGTGTTGGTGATGCACTCATTCCCGTTAATACTTCAACTATTACGTCCGTGGGGGCTAATGTGTTTGCCACATCAATTTCAATGTAACCATAATCAAAGTCTGAAGTATCAATATCGGCTGACGTGTATGTCATCGGGCTGCCGTCTAGTTGAACCGCATCAACTGCAAGAGTTCCTGATTTAGTTGTTGCTGTCATTATTAATAACCGCTTGTCACCCCTATAAAACGAATACTGACTGTAAATTTATCTGTACCATCGGTACCAGTAGCAGTAGCTTTGATACGAGTATAATCCCCACAATAAGGAACATTAATAGTTTCTGTTCTTGTACCTGTTGCTGCCGAATAACGCAAATCCCCTAATGGCCCATCCATAATCTTATGCGTTGGACTTGCACTCATTCCAGTTAAAACATCAAAAACAACATCTGTTGGACTTGCTGTAACTGCTACATCTATTTCCATATAACCATAATCAAAACCAGATGTATCAATATCTGAACTCGTATAAGTTGTTGGGTCATCATCTAATACGATTCCATCAATTGCAAGCGTATCATCTTTAGTTGTTGCTGCTCCAGGTCCAGTCGGTCCGGTCGGTCCAGTTGTTCCTGCTGTACCCTGTGAACCTGTTGCACCTGTAGCCCCAGCAGTTCCTTGAGGACCCGTTGGACCCGTTGCTCCTGCTGTTCCTGTCGTGCCTTGTGCTCCTGTTACTCCAGTAACACCATCTACACCTGTACTTCCAGTCGGACCTGTATGTCCAGTTACACCTGTAACACCTGCTGCTGTTGGTCCTGTAGGACCTGTAACACCAGTCGGACCAGTACTTCCTGTTGGTCCACTTGCTCCTGTAACTCCAGTTAAACCTGTTGTTCCAGCTGTACCCTGTGGTCCAGCTGTACCCTGTGGTCCAGTTGGTCCTGTCGCACCAGTCGGTCCTGTTGAACCTGTTAAACCAGTTGGCCATGTAACAGTAGAGTCTGCACCTGTTGGCCCTGTTAATCCTGTTGGTCCCGTTGGTCCAGCTACAGTCGAATCAGCCCCTGTTGGACCTGTAGGTCCTGTAACTCCTGTAAGTCCAGTAGCACCTGTCAATCCTGTTGAACCCGTAGGTCCTATACTCCCTGTGGGTCCTGTATGACCCGTTGGTCCTGTTGCACCATCTTCACCAGTGGGTCCTGTGACTGTGGAATCAGCTCCCGTAGCACCAGTCGGTCCATCAACCCCAGTAGGTCCTGTAGGACCTGTAATTGTGCTATCTGCACCCGTAGCACCCGTTGGGCCTTCTGCTCCTGTAGGACCCGTTGGTCCCTCAACACCTGTTGGACCTGTAAGACCTGTTGGACCGGTGGGTCCAGTAGCTCCTGTTATACCAGCTGTTCCTTGTGAACCTGTAGGTCCTGTAGAGCCAGTAACTCCTATAGAACCAGTAGAACCTGTTGGACCAGTACTACCTATAGTTCCAGCAGTACCTTGTGAACCCGTAGAACCTGTATGACCAGTCGGTCCAATGCTACCTGTAGAACCTGTTATACCAGTTACTCCAGCTGTACCCTGAGAACCTGTTGAGCCCGTTGAGCCAGTTGCACCTGTTACTCCTATAGGTCCTGTAGGACCAGTTACAGTCGAATCAGCTCCGGTAGGTCCTGTATTTCCAGTTACACCTGTTGCACCAGTGGAACCTGTAGCTCCTGTATCTCCTTTAGATACCCATAAATCCCATTTAGCATTAGTTGGTGGTGGATTTTCACCAGTTCCAACTGAAGCATTAGCAATATAAGATGAACCTGCATAAGATACACCATCATTAACTACATATGTAGTACCTGAATCCCATACACCTTGCCAATCAACGCCAGCACCTGGTAATCCAGTTGGACCCGTAGAACCTGTAGGACCTGTTGACCCAGTAGGACCTGTTACTGTTGAGTCTGCTCCTGTATGACCCGTTGGTCCAGTTATACCTGTTTGTCCTATAGGACCAGTAGGTCCTGTAACTATAGAATCGGCACCTGTATGACCTGTGGGTCCAGTTGTTCCCTTTGCACCTGTAGGACCAGTATTCCCAGTTACACCAATAGTACCTGTACTGCCTGTAGCACCAGTACTACCAGTAGCACCTGTAGAACCTTTTGCACCCGTGGGTCCAGTTGAACCAATTGAACCAGTTGTTCCTACAGCTCCAGTTGCTCCTGTAGACCCAACTGCTCCCGTACTACCTGTATTACCCGTTGGTCCAGTAGGACCAGTTATACCCGTAGTTCCAACTCCAGTAGGTCCTGTAGAACCTGTCACTCCCGTGGAACCTGTATTGCCAATAGAACCTGTAGGACCAGTAGGACCTGTAGTACCACCTCCTGTAGGACCCGTAGAACCAGTAACTCCAATTGAACCTGTAACACCTTTTGAACCAGTAGGACCCGTTGCACCAGTTACACCTGCACCAGTAGGACCCGTTGAACCTGTAGGTCCAGTAGGACCTGTACCACCCAAAATACCATCACTTCCACTCGGACCTGTAGGACCTGATGGTCCTGTTGCACCTCTTGAACCAGCATATGCTACTTCTATATTATAGTCTGTAGTTCCAACAGTCACTTCATAATCACTCATTCTGTTATGTCCGTAGTTACTTCACCAGTTATCACAAAATCATCAACGGTAAATGTTGTAACAAGTTCTCCAGCAGTTACTAATTGTACATCATAATAATAATATGCAGGTACAATAGCTGTATCAGCATGTGTTAAAATAAATGTAGTAATACCTGCTGTTGGGTCAGTATGGTCACCAGGTCCATTAATCTTTTGTATCAATGCACCAGAATCTAAAGAACCAGCAGCTGTACTACTTGCTGTAGTTTTTACAGTAAAAAAGATAGTTGATGTGGTTATATTAACAGCATCACCATCCTCGTCAGTAATAGTAAACCTTAATGATGCATCATCACCTCTATATATGATTAGTTTATTTCTTCCCATCTTTAGTCATATCTTTAGTATTCTCATCTTCTGGATTATTATCCAATGCTTTTGTATTAGCAGTAGCAATCTTTTGTGCTTCTTTCTTCACTTTAGCTTCTAAACCAGGTGGTTCAGCAGGAAGATTCTCCATCTTACGTATAATCTGTCTTATATTAATATCAGATAACAACAATCCTGAATTAGTATAATCAACAAGTCTTGATGTCTTTGAATCAAGATATTCAATGCTTGGTGGGTCAAATTCAAGTAATGGATTACTAGCTAAATTATAATCAGAAACTAAACGTGGGAATATCTGACTCTCTACAGAATAAGAAATATTCTTTTGCATCTCCATAATATTCCTTTCATATCCAAGGTTAAGTCCTTTAAATGTACTTCTCGGTGTTTGGTCACCAGAACCTACAATATATGGTTTTGGAACACCTGTAGCAGCTGATACCTTATCTACATAATAAGATAAGTGAGGTTCCAAGGAAGGAATATTAGCAGAAACATAAGCAACCTTATCGGGATAAGGAATTGATAAAACAGATTGAGATGTTGCACTCCTAAGCAATTCAGTCATCTTTTGTATGTTAGTCTTATTAGCCTTGTGCATATCATCGCCAACAGTACCAACTAATAATGGACTTGTAGCTTTTTTCATAGCAATACCCCAGTCCTTTTCAATTTGAATCTTAGCCATCAATGCATTCCACATAGGCTCAATCAAACCAATACCATTTAATGAATCACCTACAGTCCAAATAGTAAAGTGAGCAATCTCATCAGTTTCAAATCTGATACCAGTACCTGAACTCATTTCAAACTGTGGAGAACTATGTTCAACTAATCTATCCTCCTTTGAATTAGGAACTGTCGCCCCCATAGGCAATACTTGAACATAATACTCAGGATTATTATAACTATCATATTTTATTCTACCTGAAGAATCCCGTGAGAAATCCATAACCTTTGGGTCAACATGGTCAAACGCAACTAACTTTCCATTGTTATTAGCTACAAGCTCAACCCAAGCATTACCATAAATACAACAATGAAGAACAATCTTACGAAGGATAATATCAAAACGAGTATTTTTAAGGAACTCATCCATCCACCTTTTAGTCTTTTCATCCTCTGTTTCGATATAATAATTAGAAGACATAAAAGTTTTTACTATATGATTAATAGCTGCAAACGTATCAGCATCCCTTCGATATAACTTTTCAAGAGTTAAAAAATCAACAGGGTCACTTATTGCATCAATACTCCTCTCACTAATGGGTTTAGAGTCTTCAGGAAGAGTTGCACCTTCAACATTAATAAATTCCTGTTGCTTATTAGAAAATCCAGGAATATTCTCATACCATGCCATTAATAGTTTATCCACCTTACATTTAAAAACAGAAAAGCCGACTCGCTTTTATATAGTAACACTTTTAAATACCTCACTCCGTTCGGTAAAAGGATAATAAGACGGTGTTAATGTGTGTTTGTAAAAACGAAATGTGTTTGGGTACGTACGTTTTGGTGTGGATATTATAATATTATAATAAAAAATAAATAATATAATATTGGAATAAGGTATAGGGGTATAATTACCACCCTTTAGGTGGTCTTGTCAGTTCCAATGGATTTGCATCTTCTCTGGTATATTCAATAGAAGTTTGGTCTTCATTACGGAAATCAACCGCACCCTCCATGTATTCACAAGCAGGACCGTATTCTGTAGCACCTATAGCTGAGAGTGCAAAACTCATAACACTATCATCGTGCTTACCAATTGATTTGTAAGTACGCATTCCTGTGGGTGTAGTATCAAATATTATCTTTTGTAACTCGTCAGTTAGGTTCGCTGTCTCTGCAATGCAGTCTGAATTCTCCTTGTTTCGTGGTATAACGACTTTATTACCCTCTAATAGCCTCATAAGATTATCTAATATCTTGTTTCGATTGTCGGGAGTGAACTTAAACGGCTCTGCAGGGATGCCCATTTCTCGTAAATCAGAGACAAAGATTTCTCCAAAGACTGATTTATCAACAATTACTCTTGTTGGTTTGAAATCAGCATACAATTGTCGAATCATATTTTCTTGGTCTTTGTAATGGATACCACGTACTCTTTGTATCTTTCTGATATACAATTTCTCTCCAATTAATTCTGTTACAGTATATACACTGTAGTCTCCATGTGGAGACATAGCTAAGTCAATTCCAATGAAGTATGTACCCCATGTTGTTTCACCATCTGTAGTCTTATATTCTTGTCCTACATTTCTAAAGGTTTCATCTCGATTATAAGAACGTACAATATCAGCTAACTTAAATGGCATGATACCTTCATCGACACGTTCACATAAGTATTCTCGTCTGAATGTAATTATACCTATCTCTGCTTTTATCATATCCAGCTTATTCTTATCAAATCTAGATGGCCACATACTGGTTTGTTCTTCCTCATTCCACATAGCATAAGTTAAAGCATGATAGCCACGTTGAGGTTCACTAAGAGTGCTAAGTAAGTCTGTTTCTGTTTTGGGTGTACCGATTACCATGATGTGACCGTTCTTGTGGTTAACGGTTGGTACTATACCGTCAAAGAAAAGGTTAGTATCACGGTTGTCGATTTCTCCACCTTCGTCTAACAACGCATAGTTAACGTGTTGACCACGAATACCTTTCCCAGTATAAGCTCGGACAACGATTTGGCATCCCGTCTTTGTTTTTAGTTCAGATGTAGACCAAGATGTACTTTTTCCTGCAGGGGTAAGTAAGGCATCGAGTAACTCATTTTCTTCAATAGCGTTACGTATTTCCTTTACTATGTCTTTTGCTTTGTCTTTACTTGCAGCTACTATCAAGAATCGTTGGTCTGACTTAAAGATACTTATCCATATAGGAAAAGCTACTCCCAGCTGGAATGTTTTACCACTACCACGGGGAGCTGTTATGCATGTTCTGCGTTTGCTTAAGAAACATTCTATCCAATATTGATGGTAAGGCATAATTTCTAAGCCCATCACAGATTCTGCGAAGAACTTAAAGTCCATCCTACATTTAATTAAGAATGAACCAAAGTCATCCTCAGCACCCATTATTTCTTTTAATGTTCTCATGCTACGTCCACTGCTCGTGATGCCCGTTTATTAATATTTACAGGTTCATCATCACAAGAAGAGGGAGGAGGGGTTATATTTGCGAGTACTTTAGTTAAGGTTTCATAAGCTTTTTCACTGGTTTCATCAGTGACTGTATAATGAGTAACGGAATAACCACCTGGGTCATTGCCATCAGAGTATCTGCAATGTTCTTCATAAATGCTGACCATACACTTGTCTCCGCTATGTATTACTTCTTTCCATACCTGTTTCTCAGCCACTCTAGGTTCTTCTTTTTTAAATTTATCCATATTAATAATCCTGTGGTATCTTGATTGTTTTCTGTATTGTATCAACACATGTACCACAGATATGTCTACTTATTCCTATACGTGGTTGTAAAGGATATAGTATCTCATCCTTTTCAGAACATAAATCGCATTCACTCATCTTCTTCATACCCCTCTAAATAATAATCATCTAGCCATGTATCAGGCAGTCCTGTTTCACCATCATAAAGAAGGGTTAATTTAATATCTATTCCTTCTGTGGTTGCCATTATTACCATATCCATTACATTACTAGGTTTAATCTCTCTACTTCGAAATGTCATCTTTAGATTCTCAAAGATATCATCCCATGACTCACCATCTTCTACCATTAGATTCAACGTATGTTCTTCCATTCTCATTTCTTGTCTCCTCTACCTATTAGATATGCGTCTTCTATCTGCTGTACGAACTCACCTAAGTTAGCTTTAACACTTAAGCTTTGGTCTTTCTTTCTCATAATCTTAATCCATCTGATTAACTCAACTTCTTTATGTGACTTAGCAATCTTGGGCATTCCTTTCCAGGTTCCTCCATCAACCTGTCTTACTTGTTGCTTGACATCATCTAACTTATAGTTATGAGGAGAATTACCAACCCGTTTATGTGGGTCTGTCATTGGAAGACCACTTATTCTTTCGTCCATTCGTCACCTATCTTTCTGTATCCTGCTTTCTTTACTGCACCCCAAGCTATCTGTGCTGCGGTACCATCAGAGTTTGATGACTTATACCCACTGTTGAAGGCCGCCAGGTATATTTCTTGGGCTTTCTTTGGAAGCTGCTGGATAGCTGCCGGTAGGTCCCGTGTTGTTTTGTATGGCATTTTGTTTGTCTATATATTTAGCTTCTGCTAATCCATCATTGTGTAATTGTGCTTTACATTCTGGGCTATCGGGGTCACCATCAGAAGTATATGTTACAGAGCACCCCATCAATGTCTCACATGACATAGTAACATTCTTTATGCGTGGATTCTTGTACAACTCATAAGCAGCTTTCTTAAGTTCTGCTTCCATATCAGATATGTAGTCCATTATAGTGAAGTGGCGAGCATACGAACTGTTGCTTGTATTTGGCATATACAGAACAATTAAATACCAACAATTCATGTGAATGGCTACCAACCAAGGCATTCAAAGTTTAAAACCAGTTCAAGCGTCGTATGCTGCCAAGTATATTATGGGTTTAGCATTTAAAAACTATTAAGATTTATCTCACCTTAATCGCTATGCTTAATCAAACCGAATGGTTTAACGTTCATTACATACTCTTCATGGCAATCACTGCATGTTATATCTACATTCACTTCATCCTGATTGTTACAATAGGGACATCGTATTCTTTTCTTCATCTTATAACCTCATTACTTAGTGGTTGCTATTAATATATCAATATAGCTATCGCTATATATGTATTATTGATTGTAAACGTATATAAATGGTTGTATACAACCATTAGGGAATATTTTCATAAATGAAAATATGATAAATGGCTTTTAGAAGTTAGTTTTTCCCACCAATTACTAGTATCCTCTCAAAAGGAACAGCATCTTCAATTGGAAACTTCTTCATAACCACTGGTTTGAATTTCTTTAGCTTAGTTAATATTTCTTTTTCAGTAAATGCATGTGGTTCTGTTACTCTTGCTTCAGGTTGTAAGTTAAGATTAAATCTTATTTCCCCACCAGGCTTAAGTATTCTCCACAATTCATCTAATGTTTGTTCTAAATTATCAACATGGTCTAAGGAATTTACAGACAAAATAACATCTACTGTTTTATCTAACAAAGGTATCTCTTCACAACCACTTGCAAGATATATCATATCCTGTTTGCCACCCATCTTAAACAAATAATCATAAGCTTTAGCTAAAGGTTCAACACCATATTTAGTCTTTGCTTCAAAGTTATGTAATGTACCTCTAGGCCCACATCCAACATCCATAATCACTTTTCCTTTGTATGTATCTTTCTGTATCTGTAACATCTTACAATACCTCTTTGTAATCATTTCAAAATTACGGTCACTAAAATATGCTCCTCTCTTTTCTTCACAGTAAACTCTAGTCCAATAAGAAATCTCTGCCAACTCTTTAATGTCTGTTATCATTTTTTAT
>CAZZGN010000001.1:48013-51533 GCA_964654165.1 uncultured Methanosarcinales archaeon
TTTTTATGTTTAATCTTATAATCAGCTGCAGTACATATAAACTTAGCTGGGTTACCTGCCCATACTTCATCATGTGGTATATCTTTAGTAACAACTGAACACGCACCTACAATACAATTATCTCCTATCGTAACTCCTGGTAGAATAACTGACCTGATTCCAATGAAACACTTATCACCTATAATAGTATGCCCATATTGAATACGACAATTCGTCCTAGTACCTGCAGCATCATGACATAAAATCATAACACCTTCTGTAATAGTAGTATTGTTGCCAATACTTACCCTACCAGCAGGTCTATTACCATCTATTGCACAAGCCCTAGAAATAGAACAACCTGTTCCAATATCACATTTACTACGCAATTTAATAATATCTGTTTCAGTTCTCCAGTAATCAGCCATTATTAATCTCAACCCATGGTACTTCTCTTAATTCTTTTCTCTGACTATGCATATCCTGGAAATGTCCAAACTGTTTATACTTAGGAAGTCCTTTATCCATAAGCAACTCTCCATGGTCTGAAGTAATGATTACCTTTCCCTTCAGCTTATCAACCACTTCATTTACATAGTCCATTACAAACCTAATATTATCCGTATATGCTTTATTGACAAAGTCCTTATCATACTTACCTTCTTTTAAATCCCCATAAGCCTCTCGGTCCCATTCCATAACCCCTCTGTCTTCAAACTCCTTCAGTGGTATCCTTGTCTTACCTAACCATGGAAAGTGTGGTTGCATATACCATAAGATATTCTTGCCTTTAAAGTCTCCATTCTCTATATCCTGCAGTACGGCATTGTTGAGTTGTTGTGGATGACTTCCACCTATAATATTATCCCACGAATCCCTCCATACATCTTTCACCTCAATGAAATGGTCCCGTGCCCTATATCCATATACTTCAAAGTCTAAGGAGTTAATACCCAGATGACCAGAATAAATAGTGCAGGGGTAGTAAGTTTTGAACATTCTTTGTAACCAAACATGCGTAGCCCCTGCAGGGGAAGTTACTGCACTGCATTTACCTGAATAGACTTCACAAAACTTATCATACCTACATGCATCTAAGATTATCAGTGTAGCCCAATCATTCTTGTGTATCAAATCATATTGTTGTTCTTTCATTTTAATTTCACCTTCAACCAAGGCACATCCCTAAGTTGAGGTATATCATTTAGGTATCCATGTCCATATAAAATCCCATCAGGTAAGTCGGGTTCACATAGAGCATCCCCATGGTCCCCTGTAATATATACCTTTCCACTTAAGTAAGGCAATAATCTTTGTGTAGCTTGAAGTGATAGCTCTAAATTATCCATATATGCTTGATGTAAGTCCTCCATACATACTACATTGCGTTTTAAGTCTTTGCAAAGATAGTTTATCTTAAGTGCACCTACATAAGGGGATAATGAGGTTGAAGGAACCATATTATATTCTTACCTTCAAATCTTCCTTCAGTAATCTCTTGAATAACATAATCCGTTACAGGTTCTGCTAGTATGGTATCTAATTTAGAGTCCCAGCTATTCATCCATATATCATGTACCTTTGTAAAATGTTCTGCAGCTAAGTAGTCATGTTTTTTATGCTCACTTCTTATGCGTGGGTTAGCACTGTATACGGATATATCATACTTGTCTGGGAACATAATCTTTAACCACTTAACGGTATGAGCTACAGGTGAATGAGCTTTGGTTAGCTTTCCATCAAAAAAGTCCTGATACATATCCTTAAAGAAATCATATCTGCAGGCATCGTAGACTATGAGTGTATCCCATTTTTTCTTAATAAGTTTCTCTTGTTCCATTTCTAGTCCATGTATCCCAAAGCACGTAGCTTCTCTATAATATCTAATTCATCTTTGCTTTTCTTTTTCTTTGGTTTAACCATATCTTATTATATTAGTTTATCATTAATAAATGATATACCAACATTATACTTATACCTAGATAGGCCTGCAGTTGGACCTTCAAAGAAGCTTATAATTCAATATATTTATTATAATTCTTATAAATTGAAGGACGTTCACTCATATCTTTTATGGTGGCTTCAATGTCTCCACTTGCACAACTTAATTTCTTACCTTTATCTGGAGAATCTCCAATATCATATTGACTTCCTGTTATAGGGTCGTATGTAAATCCTCTTTTAGTTTTGACTTCATAAGCATTTAGAGAAGTTGTTAAGAGAGTTCGGATGACTTCACTTCTAGTTTTGATACCTTCGCATCTACGTACATGGTCCAATGCACCTAACATATCCTTATGTACCTTTAGGGATACTGAAACTGCATTTTCTGTGTAATCCTTTGGAATTGATTGGTCTAAATCAATAGTGTCTTCTTCTACAACCTTAACTCCATGTTCTTTCCAAGGGTCTCCCGAAGTATTCATTTTCCTTATTTTTTCTTTCATTGTAGTATCCTGTAATATCCTGTATTACTTAGTATTATTAGGTATTACTAATATAAAAATGAAAAATTTTTCAGAGTGGCATTCGAGGAATGGAATGCATGTTCTGGAATAGAAGGTAGTCATCACCTGTTAGTCGTGGCAACACTGTTATTTTTGAAAGCATGTTTTGGAAAGCATGCTTTTTGATATATGCTTTGAAACATATGTTCCGGAACGCATGCTTTTGTGTTACAATATAGCTAGTTGGGTAATATTACTCTCAGTTATTGCGCATATGAGCATATATGAGTAACATATGTTTCGAAACGCATGTGTTCCATGCTAACTGTTCACAATTTATGAACATTGTTATTTTTGCTCATATGCGATTTATTAGTTTATATACAACAACATGCTAAATATACTGCAAGGACTATCTTGTGCAAACTCTAATATGGAAACTAAAAAAGAATCAGAAAAACAGAAATCGGTTGTTAATCGTGATGCTTCTAAAGGAGAAAAAGAAGGTTACGGTTCAAGCGATAGCGACATTAAGAAGGTTAAAGAACCTTACATATACGCAGAAGGTTTAACCTTAGACGAAAAAGACGTGCTTATAAACCAACAGAAACTGGGAAAGTCCGTAGTCGGTAAAAAAGTAAAGTACAACGAATTAAACGCCTTAAGGGATATCGTTAAGTTTGCCACAGATACGGATTTAAGCGAGATAATCCTTAATTTTGGTATTGAGCACAAAGAAGCGTTTGACGAATACAAGAAGAATAAGGGTGCTTCTATAAGCCGTATAAAAGCCGTTACTTCAGAGCTTGAAACACAAAAAGAAACTAACAAGGTTCTGATAGATGCCTTAACAAAGCAAGGCATGTCAATTGAAGAAATTGATAAAATTCTCAAGGGTTAGAGATAGCCCTTTTCTTTTTGTTTCTTTATGGGTTCAATCCCCATCAGAAACCTGGAATAAAAATCGGTCAAAATGAATACTACATACGAGAAAAGGACATATACCTGCGTTAAAGACTTCTTAAACGCAAGAAAGGATTTAAGCGAATTGTCAGACGACCTAACTCGAATTTTAATAAAAATCGAGGAATTTG
>CAZZGN010000001.1:51633-60282 GCA_964654165.1 uncultured Methanosarcinales archaeon
TAGACGAGAATCATAAAGATTTAGGCGACCACTGTCAAGCCCTCGATTTAGATGAATCTGCAGTTGCAACCTATATTGTAAAGGAATTTAAGGACTTCCTAGATGAAAGATTTTCTTACTGAAAATGACTAAAAACGAAATAATAGATAAGCTTTACAGCCTGGAACTACCCAAACTGATTTAAGATGAAAACAACTAAAACCCTATGTTATGGAAAAGATAGCGTCAGCCTAACTCTGACGCTTTCTATCCCTGACGATAAAATTAAAGCCCTTTCAAGTGATTTTCCAATGCCAAAACCTATGTTAAAGCATATCTTAGACGGGGTATTTAACGATTTAATGCCTTCTCCTGAATACATGTTAGAAATTGGTTCATTCCTACGCCATCGAGTTAA
The DNA here is from genome assembly GCA_964654165.1 of uncultured Methanosarcinales archaeon. Taxonomy (GTDB): domain Archaea; phylum Nanobdellota; class Nanobdellia; order Woesearchaeales; family CAZZGN01; genus CAZZGN01. Next base: position 52,031 of record CAZZGN010000001.1, read on the forward strand.
GGCTACAAATAGACTTTTAAATGAATTAAAAGCCTCAACAGCTGAACTTGAGGAATTGGAGAAGGCGAAGAAAGAAACTGAACTAAAGAAAAACAAGGAGGTACAGCCACAATGACATGTACTTCAATTACCCCTAGCAGTTTCTTTAAAGATAGACAAACCCTATTTTACTCTGGAGACCGCATTACCTGCCCATGCTGTCTAATGCCAACCATTCAGGAAAGCTATACATCACGAGGAGGAATTAAGCGAATTGAGAATGTCTGCCCTATCTGTCAATCACGTTATCCCCTAATTCGACCAAGTGGTCTTCCTAAGTATCGAAGAGCACTTTAAGCCTGGATTTATAATCCGGTTCAGGCTCTACTGCAGGCCTAACTGTGCCATTCATAGCGACAGCCTGGTTTAACTCTTTTCTTGTAGGATTTAAACTTTTAAAGGTTTATCCTGCGTATATTAAATCGGAAATAAAATGAAAAAAGATATATTTGAGGACAGGTTTGAAACTGAAATCAAACCTAAAAATAAGAAGGAACTTGTAGGGGAACAGAAGAAACTTATGGCAATGATTCAAGAGGGAATGGAGAAAGAAGATATGTTCCTGGTTGTTTCAAGGCTATCAGAGAATAAAGAAAAAACTCAGGTCTGTGCGACATCTATGTTTAGGGGAAGCTCTGCAGATATGCTACACCTGGTTGTGGGAATTAAAGATGGTTCTACACAATTAATTAATAACTCATTAAAGCAAATGCCTAAGGGTATGAAAGATATAATTGATGATGTTGTAGAAATGGGTGGTTTGACAAGAAGTAGAGAAGATATGCCACACAGCCTAATATCTGATGACGAAGACCTAAAAGGATATCAATAAGGAAATGACAAACAATACCCTATATATTGTAGCGTTAATATTGTACTGTATTTGGGGATTATTTATGGTTAGTCAGAATTTCCAATTTCCAGCAGGTTTAGTAATGGTTGTTTTGACATGTGTTACCCTAATGCAACTACAAAATTCATGAGCCTATTTAAAGGCTTTTTTCTTTTCTTCATAGGCACATGATTCAATGCATGTCCTGTGTATAAATCGGTATAAAAAATGAACCCCAACCCAATAAAGCAAATCCTACAGTTCTTAACTTGTAGGCGTAACAGAAAATGAAACAAAAACTAAAGTGTGGTGATTGTGGAAGACCTGAAGGTGAGTATCACCTGGACGGCTGTGATATAGAGCGGTGTCCTAAATGTCATGGACAGCTCTTAACTTGTGAATGTACTTTCCCTGAGTTGAGTGGAGATGAAAGCAGACTCTATGAAACTGGTGGTAGGGAATGGATTAGATATGTAGTATTTGGTGATGGCAGGGATTTTGGAGATTAATGAAGATGGACCTGGAGATAACAAATGAAGAGCAGGACTATATGGAATGGCTCCTCCAACACGATTTAAAGAGGTTGGAGAAGTCTATATATTTAAGGGAGGACATAGCACATGCAAAATCGGTTCTAAGTAAATTAAAAAGAGAAAATGACCTCGATACAAATTTCTGATGGTTTAGGTCTTAAGGTTGTAGTAAAAGCATCTATGACTCAAATACCTAAGATACAAAAAGTAATATCTGAATGGAAACAACTTAACTACCTGACAGATAAGCGATTTAGCAGGAACAATGATTTTTTACAATTCCTGCGTAAAAGAAATGTTAAATGTGCATTAGTAGATATGAAACCTGATGTATTAATAAACCTATAAAATGGCAATAGAAGATATAATAGAAGGTGTAAAAGAAGATGACAGTTACCTATATGTAGTTGTTAAGTTAATAGGGAAAGAAGAAGGTGTTGAAGCCAATTCAGGTGGAAATGTTAAAGCAGGAACATTAGATTTGATGCACTTAGCTTCATCATTGTTAGTTACCTGTGATAAGCTATATTATCAAACCTTAGATAAGATAGAAAAAGATTCTGATATTCCTCCAAAAGTAATAGATGATATGTTGAGGAATGCAAATACAAGACTAACCTCAAATGATGTAAAAAAAGTTAGTTCTTCTAAAGAAAGAAAGAAACACAAGGATAAAAACTTTGATTTCTCAATAGAAAAGAAATAGGGATTAACTTCCTTTTTTTGCCTATACGTATATTTTCAACGATAGCGTAGGCTTTATGAAAAATAAATTAGAAAATGACCACAAGTGAAAAATCGGCTACTACCTCTGCAGCTACTGCAAAGAGGTATGGAATTAGTAAGGCTAAGATGAAAGCCATAGAAGAGGAGGACAACGAGATGAATACTCTCGAGGCAATAAAGAATTCAATGCCTAAGGATTGTTGGACTTTGATTAAAGAAGTTCTTCCATTATCCAGGCGTGTATTACTTTATGGTCCTCCAGGAACGGGGAAGACGTGGGCAGGAACTCATGCTGCCGAAAGAATATATAATATAACCATAACGGAGGATATGAGCCCTTCGCAATTATGGGGTCATTTTATATTTGAAGGTCAGGATACAAAGTGGCATGACGGTGTAGCCTCAAGAGCATGGAAAGAAGGAGCCTGCCTAGTTATCAATGAAGTTGACGCTGCCTGTGGTGCAGTAGAAGTTGCGTTACATGCAATTCTTGATGACCCTGAGTTTGCAAGTCAAACTCTAGATGATGGACACACAATAAGACCTCACAAGGATTTTTGTTGTGTAGCAACTATGAACGGTATGCCTGAAGATATTCCAAATGCTTTAAAGGACAGATTTCCTGTAAGCATAAATGTTGATAAGCCCTCTAAAGAAGCTATCAATGCATTACCTAAGGAATATCGCAAGATAGTAGAGAAAGCATATTCTCGAGATGGAGGACCAATGCTTTTGACATATCGTGCCCTAGCTGAATTCTGTGCTTTAATAAATAATGAAATATCAGAAGCCTCAGCAGCACAAGCAGTATGGGGAAACAGTTTTGTAGATGTCCTAACACAAATAAAACTAGGTAACCTAGAATGAAAGAAGATATGTTTGACCCTCAGGTGATAAAGGAAGGGAATTGGAGAATAAAGAACTCCAATAAACCTTCTGTATCCCTGAAGTCAAAGGTATTGGCTATACCTATGGGAGATTCTTCCCATGATAAATCCTGCAGAGCACATGAATTTGGGCATATAGGTTTCTCTTTGCCCAAACATCAACGCTTTGGAGGCTTACCTGAATTTGGAGCAATTGAGGATTGTCGTGTGAATATGAATCTAAATAAAGAAGGTATAAGCGTCTATGATATCAGTAATGAGGAATCAACTCAAGAAGTAATTAGTAACCTGAAATCAATGGACGATTACTACACAGCATTAGACCTCAAAGAAGCAGATACTTCTATGCACTTTATTAGTGCATGTATTGCTCTTTCTTGTGAAGGTTTAAACAAAAATGAAGAAATAAGAGAAGCGTGTGGTAAATACCTAACATCTTCGGAAAAGATATTCATAAAGTCTTTGAGAAAATATATATATACAAATAGAACAGACCCTGACGTTGCATTAAAAGCGTCTGTAATGTTTAATAAATATTTTCTACCAAGTGAACAGGAAAAGCGTGAACAGAAAAAAGGTGATGAAGACGAGGACGGTAAGAAAAAGAAAGCACCCTCTAATGTAAAGTATATGTCAGAAAGGTTGAAAGACTTTAAAAAGAGGAATAGTGCTCTTAAAAATCATATACAGGAAACACAAAATAAGTTATACAACAAGGATAGAGATGGAAACTATTATCCTACATCAGTTGGTAACAATATGAAATGGGGAACAATGGCTATCATAAAACCTCAGTTGAATAGAAAGCAAGAAACTGCAATAGCAAAAATAAATAAGAAACGTGCAATGGAAGAGGGAACTGTATTCCGGTATCCTCATCGGTTCATTTCTGATAAGGCAGTATTTGCAGTAAAAGCAAGACGTAAAGGAACTGGCACTATCCTAATAGATATGTCGGGTTCTATGCCTTTAGACACACGAGCTATAATGCAAATCCTGGATTATATGCCAAATGCAACTGTCTTAGGTTATGGAACACATGACAGGTCTGGTAAAGGAGAAATATTTGTCCTAGCAAAGCATGGTAGGACAGTATCAGAAATACCTCATCATGGGTATCAGAATGGAATAGATGGATTAGCCCTCGAATACATGATACAAAACCATCGAGGTCCATATTATTTCCTGACAGATGAACGATATACAGCATATCATAAGAATAGTTCATCATTGGTTTCTTATAGAGAACAATTGATACCTAGAACGGAACAAATACAGCAGGATATGAACAAATTATTGAGAAGAAAGAATGTAAAAATGTGTTATAACAAAACTGAATTAATGAAAACTATACAAGGAAAGAAGGATAAACACCCTTCTTCCTCTGTATAATTCATGCTTAAAATAGTCTTCTTATTTCCCTTTTAAGCTTACAAAATTATTTTTATGATAACATATACCAAAAACAGATTATATCGCATATACAGCTATTTGACAAGCTCACATATACTCCTGAGAATCTTATTCTAACCTACAATTACAAAATGGATAGTGAAACGAAGTTTAGAGAATTCTATAATTCCCTGAAAAAAGAAAGTAAAGGTAAAGCAAAGACTATGGCTGATAAATGGGTTGAATTGAAATTACAAGATTAGAACTAATTTACGCTGAGGAAGTAATCATCGCTTCCTGCAGTAGTGGTTTTCTAACCGATTTTCCATTACTGCAGGAGGCACATTTAAATCATTCTAATGTCCCTCTGGGATATTTTATACATTCAAAATGAAAGAAGATAAAATGAAGCAGGAGATGAAGGAAATGAAAGAAATGTTAAAGAAATCTGATATGGAGGAACGAATAATAAACATATCAAGTATGTTATCAGAAATATTTCAGGAACTTGGTATCCAGCCTATGGAACAAATAGCAATCCTAGAAACAATGAAAGCACATAACACATTACAAATAGTAATTGCCTCATTAAAAAATAAAGAAGTAATGAAGGAATTGCAAAAAGATATAAAGAAAAAATGATACCTACAAGCCTATTCGGAGATAATATTAGGCTTTATGACGTAGATATGAATGAAGTAGGATTAGCTGAAGTCTGTAATTGGTGGATTTCAAAATATCCTGAAGATGTCTTTGTTAAAGAGCCAAAGGATATTGTTACCGTGAGGGAGTGTATGCAAAATATACTCAATAGTTTGAATAAAAGAAAACCTAAAGAGAAAAAATGAAAAAAGAATTTAAAACAGAATTGAGGAATCTGATTAACAAACAGATTCCTTGTTCTATTCAACATGATGGTTGGCCCTGTAATTCATGTTTTCATGAGTGGGCAGGAGATGAACTTGGTTTAGGTGGTGATATAGCACATTTATTATGGATAGGAATTCTTGCTATTAGAGGTGATTCTGATTGTAGTAATAAAGCCTCACAAATAGCATTTCTTAAATCAAATCAAGAGTTCTTTGAAGACTTAGGAATAGAATTAAAGTAAGAACTATTATCCTCTAGGCCTATAGTGTAGGATTAACTGTAGGCCTATAGGGGGTATATTATGCTAATACTAGGCCTATAGTGTAGGCCTATACTATAAGGAGATAATAATGGGATTAGATATGTATTTGACAAAGGAACTATACGTTTCTAAGTATAGTAATCCTGACTTAAGGTTAAGCCTTAAGAAAGCAACTGGTGAGGACGTGCAGACAATTATCATGGAAGCAGGTTATTGGAGAAAAGCAAATGCTATTCATAAATGGTTTGTAAATAACGTTCAGGACGGGGATGATGATTGCAGTAAGAGGAGTAGCGTATCAACAGAAGATATGAAATATCTGTTAGGTTTAGTTACAGAAGTATTAAGCGACCACAGTAAAGCAAAAATGCTTCTCCCTACACAAGCTGGTTTCTTTTATGGAGATACTGAGTATGGGGATTGGTATTTTGAGAACTTAAAAGAAACTGAAACCATTCTAAAAGAAGCATTAAAGCCTAAAAATAGAGACTATGAATACTACTACCAAAGTTCATGGTAAGAGGCATAAGATGACACTCAGAGATGATGAGAAGTTTCAGGAAATGATAAAAGATATGGTAACAGAGGTGGATTCTAAAAGCAAAAGTAAAGCTAAAGGAAAAGCTAAATTTATAGGTAAAGCTCAAGTAGCAGGAGCTGAATTATCCTTTGCAATGATAAAACCTAAAGTTAAGGCTAAGAAAAAAAAAGAGTTAAAAAGAAATGAAAAAAATATCAGATAAGGTAGATAATCCGGTCGAGGTAAGATTAAAAAAGGTATTTAATCGAAGACAAGAAATGTATGAGGACCGTAAAAAATGAGAAAGACATTATGTATATGCTGTATGAAGATATGGAAAGAAAGTAGGGATATTTCCATTAGTGATAGTCAATGCCCTAATTGTGGTGAAGGACTTAGAATAGAAAATAAAAAAAATGAAACCAAATCTAAGTGATGCATATCGAGGACATTACAATGATAATAGGAATAAGAAGACGAAAGGAAAGTATGATAAATTGTATGGTGCAGGTATGTTTTATCTTCAATTTGAAGAGGACATAATTGAAGCATATAACAATACTATTGACAGGCAGAAGAAATACATAATAGGTTTAATGATTCTTGTATGGCTTCTATGTTTAAAAATAATTCTATTTTAAAATGGACATGGACGGTGCACAGGACTTTGTTGATGATAAGGCAACAATTAGATTAACTGATATGACATGTAAGGTAGAAGAACTTGAGGCAGAAAATGAAAAGCTAATTAAAATAATTACCTTGTTACGAAAAAACATAAATGAAGTCGGTAATATAATGTTAGGAACTGCTCAAGAAGTGGAGAATATGGATAAAGAAAAATGAAACCAATGAAGTATGACCCTAAGCTATGGCATAAGAAAAAACCTGCTGTATTACATGAAGGTAAACTCTCATGTCTTGAGTTTCGGATAGTTAATTTAGGTGCATTTCCTTGTGCCTATATTGGACTGGACCCTAAAGAAGAACGGGTTAAGCGATTTGTAAAGGATATTAAAAAACAAGAGCATGGTTACGATACGTTGGACTTTCCTGTTCATGGTGGCGTTACATTCTTTGATGAAGGAAATGATATTCAAATATCGAAGGATACTTTTTGGATAGGTTGGGATTATGCACACATGGGAGATTATATAAATTTTGGATTAAGGGATATTCCAGCAGTTATAGGGTGGCCTAAGGAACTACCATGTAAGAAATGGACAACAGAAGAAATGTATGATGAGGTTGCTCAAGTAATTCCTTTGGTGCTTGAGAAGTTGAGAGAATATGAAAAAGTGTAAGAGATGTAGGAAGATGAAGGCGATGTTTTGTGAGGACGATATATGTATTGCATGTGCCTGGCTTGGGGGATAGCCAGGACATGTGGTGCATATATTTTTTTAATAATTTTTTAGGATTCACTTTTACTATATTAAAGGCGATTTTGCCTTTCTAAAATAAAACAAAAATGGCTAATGACAATGATTTATTAAACGATATTGAAGACGCTGAGAACGAAGGTAATACACAAGAAGCTAAATTACTTATGGAGTGTTGGAAGTGGAGATATAATAACTATGATGAGGCTAAAGCTGAGAAAGCTAAGAATGCTTTTGAAGATAAGTTTGGGTATTGGGATAATTACTACTGAAAATAAAAATGGATAAGGAACTATTAGATGAATTGGAACAATTCAAGGAAATTATAAGTGAGAACATAGCAGATGCATTAGGTAATTTAACGTTGGTGAATGACGAGATTGAAAACGAAGGATTAGGCATTACATTTTTAATTAAGGCAGGATACACGGAGATTACAATTACTGAGAAAGGAGTAACAAAAGGAGAATAATAAAATGCCAAATGAATGTAGCTTTGAAATGGTAGTAAAAGGTAAACCTCATAATCTGAAGGAATTTTTAGATTACTTCATATTTGAGGACGAGTGTAGAGTGAAGAAAAAGCCTTATTTAGCAAGGACTTTTGTTAATGACTTTAAAGACAAGCAGGATTATGTTGATAAGAACTATAAAGACATACGAGATGGATTTATTCGCATAATTGGTTGGTGTGCTTGGAGTTGTTATTCTTGTTGGATAGAAGGCTACCCTGATAAATGTGAAGATAATATTAAGATAGCTAACATTTGTAAAAAACACAATGTTGAAATACAGGTAGACAGTGAGGAA
>CAZZGN010000002.1:0-35112 GCA_964654165.1 uncultured Methanosarcinales archaeon
AAACTAGTTTGCAAAACTTTTGTGGAAATTTATAAAGATAAATCTTGTTAATGAAAAAATAGAGAATCTTATTTTTAAGGCAATTAATCAGGAAACAAATATGTTTAATTTTTTACCCAAACATAATTGGAAGCCAAGTGCTGATATTAATGAGATAAAATGAATAGACCTGAGACTTGTTATTGGGATCCTGAAGAGAATAAGTTACAAGGTAATACTGGTTCAAAAGTTAGGCAATTCCTCCGTGAAGGTTTGATTAAGCCAGGGGTGGTTGGGGAGTTTTTTGTTCATCCTGCAAAGGGAAGGCATTTGGTTCATAAGGTTAACTTGAATGAGGGGACGTGTACTTGTCAGTATTATAAGATTAAGCATGAGAATTGTAGTCATATTTTGGCTTGTAAGTTGTTTATGTATCAGGTTGTTAGAGGGGAAAGGAGGATTGATAAAAAGTGAGCTTTAAAGAGGATATAGATCATCTTGAGAAATATGCATTAGATAATTTTAAAGATGATGATTTTGAAAATGTTAATGCTGTTGTTTGGAATTTAAGAAAAAATGGTTTGGATAAGCAGAAAGTCAAAGAGACATTTGATTCTTGGATTAATCATCTGGAGAAACATATAGGTACTGGGGAGATAGAAGGCTGTGAAGGAAATCTTTGTTATCTTAATTTAATAAAAAAAGAGCTTGGTTTTGAGGATTGATATTTATGAAAAAACAACTATCTGAAAAAGTTATAAGAAAGATTGAATCTTATGCAAAGGAATATGTTAGAGGATTAATTACTAAGTATAAAATATCAAAAGAAGTTGGTGTAAGTGTTTATTCTGTTGATAAATATATGGGTAGGTATCTTAGGATAAGCAAGATTAAGTTTAGGCCTGTAAAAACTAATGGTATTTTTAGAGAAGAAGTTTTGTCTAAGGATACTTTTCAGTGTAGGCTTTGTAGGAAGATAAGGCATAATGATATGAAGAGCAAAAAAAGGAAAGGCTATTGCAGATTATGTATGGCAGGAGAATAAAAAAAAAGATATTGGAGATGAATAATAATGGAAACAATAAAAATTGAAGAACTAAAAGTTTTAGACAACATCAGAAAAGATATGGGGGATATGAAAGAGCTTGAAGAAAGCATAAAAGAGCATGGTATCCTAACCCCATTAATAGCAACAGAAGATAAAACTCTTGTGGCAGGGCATAGAAGACTTCAGGCTGCAAAAAATGCGGGAATTAAAGAAGTGCCAGTTGTTTTTTTTAAGAAGAAAAATAATAAGCAGTGGAGATCTGAAGTACAAATTTTGGAGAATGTGCATAGAAAAGATTTGGATGCTGTTGAGGAAGGAAAAGCTTTCCAGGATTATATTAAACAAAATGATTCTGATGTGAAAAATCTTTCTTATAAGATTAAGAAAACAACTCAATATATTCAGAGAAGAATAGAAATTAATAAGGCTGCACCGGAAGTAAAAACAGCATTAAAGAATAGTGAGATTGAGATAGGGCATGCTATTCTTTTAGGTCAGATGAAAAAGGATCAACAAAAGATAAGTATTGAATCAATAAAAGAGTTTGACTTGACTGTTCAAAACTTTTCTGATCAGATAAGATGGATGAAAAAGATTGATTTTGGAAATCTGAAGTTCAGGCCTTCTAAAGAAATTAATGGACAGACTACAATATTTGATAGTATAGGCCAGGAATTAGATCCATTATCGGAAGTTGATTCTTATGGTGATCTGGACTTAAAATCAAATAATATTTTTAAGAAAGAAATATCTGATTATGTTGAAAGTCAAAGGAAGATGTTAAGAGATAAAGGAATAAATGTTTTTGCGAGCGAAGGAGATCTTATTAATAAACATCCAGAAGCTGAAGAAGTTAATAATTGGGATGGAGGATATACTAAGATTGTGAAAGGACTTCCTAAAAGTAAGAATTTTGCAATTGTTGTAGACTTTGGAAATTATGATATAGAAAAACAAATTTATAGATTAAAGAAAAAGGATGCAGCTAAAGACTTAAGTGCTAAAGATTTAAAGAAAGCAGCTAAATCAGGAAAGGTTTCAAAAAAGGAAATGGAAGAAGCAGAAGAAACTCTTGAGTTGTCCAGGAAGCAGAAACTTCAGAGTAGGGTTGAATTTTATAAAAGGAAATTGTTTAAGTCTCAGCTTGAAGAGTTTGCTCCTGAAGATGGAAAGCTTGCAAAGGTCCTGGCTGTTTCTGCTTTGATGCATAATGTTGAAAACATATTTTATGCTGATGGGTATAATGAATTAAGTGATTTCATAGAATATTCAAAAAAGGGAGAGATAGGATTCTTAAACACTCTAAAAGAAGATGTCCTGGATTCATGGATAAAAAAGTTAGGGACAAGCAGGTATAATTCATTAGATAATGCAGAACTATTCACTGCTTTAAAACTATCAGGTTTTGAATTAAAAAAGCATTGGACAATTGATGAAGATTATCTCGAACTTCATACCAAGGCACAGCTTGAAGAATTAATAAAAGAGTTTAAACTGGTATGTATAACAGAAGGAAAGAAAGGAGATATTATTGCAGAGATTCTCAAATGTAAACTTAACGGAAAAGTTCCAAAGATAATGTTGAAAAATGAATGAAGTATTTATTTATCAGCAAGCAATGGAGAAATGGGGGCCTAAATTACAGGCCACTGTTTTCATTGAGAAAAATGGTGGAATATGATGGTAAGTAAGAATTTTGTGAAGATGAGGGCTGAACAGACAAGGAGAAGATATAAGATTCCTGGATGCAGTGACCACCATCATAGGCCAATTAATGCAATTTATGTGAGTAGATCTAATACTGTAAAGCATGAGTTATCTAAGTGTTTAGGGGCTTATATGCTTAATCGTTGGGGAGATATTGTTTTTACTGATGAAGTATTGGCTGCGCTTAGTTTATTGGATAGCGCAAGTATGAGGGCTATGGAATCTTTTGATGCTACTGTTAGATCTGATTTCATTACTGAAGCAGTCCCTAAGGATCAGAACTGGAGAAGGATTGATTTGGTTAAGCTTGATACGGATCAGCATATAGAATTTGAAACAAATCCTAAGATTAAGAAAGAAGGATCTGTAACATATTATATATGAGGTAAATAAATTGAATGAAATAAAGAATAAAATTAAAAAATTACAAAAGATTATATCAGAACTTGAAGTGATGATATTAGATATGGCTGGATTTAATGTAATCAAGGAACCATTTTTTTCAGTTGTTGGAACATGGAATTGTGATAAATCTCCTTGTGGTTTATGTTGTTACCATCATTATGTTGATCCAGTTCATGATGAGTGTGTTTTTTGTGGAAATCCAGAAGAGAGAAAATAATATTGTAAGAAAATCGCAAATGTTATATAGGAGAAACATCATTAATAGAAAATGGGTGTATTTGAACAATGTCAATTGATGAAGATGTCTCAACTTTCTGTTGTGGCGATGGATTTGTATGTGAAGAAGATCTTAAATGGGACTCCAGGAAAGAATATATTGAAAAATTTCAGCACACCTATAATCCAGCACATTTATACTGCCGCTTAAAAGAATGCGGTCTTGATGATGAGAATGTTAAAGCACTTTGTAAGGTTTATGATTATGAAGTTTACCAGGTGATTATTGCTAATTTTAGAGAAAGGGTATGATCAAGTTTGTTTGGATATTTGTTGAGTTTGCCCTCAATTTATTCTAAATAAGGTTTGGTCATACCCCTCTTTGCTTATTTTTTTAGAAACATTTATATAGTTGTTATATTGGTTATATTTGTTATATGGGCAGACAAAACGAATATACAACTGTAAGAATCAAAACAAAAGATAGGGATAGGATTGCTTCTAAAGGAAAAAAGTCAGAAAGTTTTGATGAAATAATAGAGCGAATACTTGATTATAATGATAAATGCATCAAACAAAAAACAAGGGAAGAAAGTATTTCAAAAGATGGCGATGGTGTTGGATCAACTTAAGTGCGAAATGTAAAAATCCTTTTGTAGCAAAAAGCAAAAGGTCATTGAGGGTTTGTCCGGCGTGTGATAAGTTATTAAAGTCTATCGGTTTAACGATATGGAGGTACAAAATGGAAGGAAAAAAAGAAGAAAACAAACTTTATGAAGAGAAATTTGAGTGGCTTAATTCAAAAGAGTGTAAGGTTACTCATGAAGTGAAGGAGCCAATAAAAAATAAGCATGGAAAGACTGTTGGTTTTAATACTAATGAAACGTCTTTTGTTGGCAGTTATGAAGAGATGGAAGAAGCTTTGCATAATCGTGAGTTTAGTAGGGATAAAGTTCTTAAGCAGCACCAACTTGAGGAAGCCAGATTGGAGAAGTTAGGTAAGAAGCCAATGAAAACACCTGAGATGGTAAGGCTTGAAAAGAATTTGGTGGCTCTTGGAACTATTAAGAATCTTTCTCAGGCTGAAGATAAATTGAAGCATTGGAAAGTACAGTTGGATCAGGAGAATTCTTTTTTGGAAGCAAGGAAGAAAACTTTAGCTGCATGTCCTGCAGATGGAGAAGAACCTAAAGAAGAAGAACATCCAAAAAATCCGGATGGATCTAAAGGTGGAAATAGGCCAACAACCGATGAGGAAAAGGCAGAGGCAGAAGCTAACAATGAACTTAATACAGGCAATTAAGTCTTTTTTTGTTAAAGTCCAGGATATTATAATGCAAGATATGCTTTCTTATCCTGGTTTTTTAATTAAAGAACGTCTTGATGATATTGCGATAAAAGGAAGTTATGTTGAGATCTTGGATCAGAGTTATCTTATTCCAGATCTGGATACACTTAAAGCAATTGTTAAGACAATGCCTATCAGGTTACAGAAGTACACTAAAGAAACTCATGATTGTGATGATTTTGCCAGGGAGTTCTGGGCTTTAGCAACAAAAATGTTTCCAGGAGTAAGTATTGGTTATGGTCATTTTGTGACTCCTGCAGGTAAGCATGCGGCGAATATTGCGTTTTATCATTTTGATGGGATGTTACGTTTCACGCATATTGAACCGCAAAGTGGAAAGATTACTGAGTTCAGTGATTGGAAAGCTTACATGATGATTATATAAAAAATGGTAGATATAAAATCAATAAATAGGTGGGCTAAGTGGCTTATTGACAGGATTGAGTGTGTGACTTCAATACAACAGATGGAGATCACACCAACAAAAACACACTTAATATTTGTGATAGAAGATGGAAAAAGAAAAAAAGATTGAAATAAAAGAAGTAAGTTTGGATAAGTTACAAGAGGATTCAACAAATCCAAATCGTATGACAACAGAAAAGTTTGAATCATTAAAAAAAGGAATACAAAAATATGGGTTCTTAGTTCCAGTTATTACAAATAAAGATTACTTGATTGCAGATGGTCATCATAGGTTTAGGGCAGCAAGAGATCTTGGATATGAAAAGATTCCAGTTGTTGCTTTGGATGTTTCAAATGTTGATAGAATAATGCTTAGGCAAGTAATGAACAAGCTTCGAGGAGAGCATAATTTAATGAAAGATATTGATGATTTCGAAAAAATAATGAGTGACAAAGGAGACTTGAAAGAGTTTGCAGATCTTATGGGACAACAACAAGATTTCTTTAGGGATGTGATCAAACTTAAAGATGAAGAAATGGAGCATTACATTGTTGTAAGGGATTATAATAAAGAGATCAATAGTCCGCAACAAGTTAAGCAGCTTAAACTTAAACTTACAGAAGATCAGAAAATTACAATAAAACAGAAGTTTCAAACACAAGAAAACCTTTTAGGGATAACAGATTACTTTATAGTTTTGGAGGAAGAATGAAATTTGTAGATCTTTTTAGTGGGGCAGGAGGATTAAGTCTTGGTTTTAAAAAAGAAGGATTTAAAAGCCAGGGATTTGTAGAATTTTGGCAGCCAGCAATTGAAACAATGCTTAACAATGATCCTGAAGAAAAACTTATTCTTAAAGATATCACCGAAGTAACTAAAAAACATTTCACCTCAAACACTGATGTGGTGGTCGGAGGGCCACCATGTCAAGGTTTTAGTATGGCTGGGAAAAGAGAAGTTGGGGATAACAGAAATAGTTTGTTTGAATATTATTTTAAGGTTGTTGATTATACGCAACCAAAGTTTTGTCTTATGGAAAATGTGCGAGGGATCCTTTCAATGAAAGATGTTGATGGAAAACTAATCATAAACAAAATAATTTCTGCATTTAAAGATAAGGGTTATAGGACAGATATTAAATTGTTGAATAGTTTTAATTATTGTGTTCCTCAGAAAAGGCAAAGAATTATTATTATAGCAAACAAAGAAGGAATTAAGTTTGATTTTCCTGAACCAAGATCAAAAATGTTTCTAAAAGAAGTTTTAACACTTCCTTATGAAGAACTGCCAGAGATACAGCATATTTATACTAAGAAAAAAATGCTTATGAAGAAAGGATTTTATATGAAACCAGGACAGAAGATTAGTAGTTTTGGAAGTGCAGGAATTAAGTTAAGATGGAGTCATGCACCAACGATTACTAAGACTGGGAGGTATATTCATCCAGGGTTTAATAGGTTGATAAGTGTTCGTGAAGCTGCAAGGATCCAGACGTTTCCGGATGATTATATGTTTTCTGGAAATATTGATCAGAAGTATGGTCAGATTGGGAATGCTGTTCCTGTTAATATGGCGAGAGCACTTGCAGGACAAATAAAAAAGAATATTGGAGATGATTAAAAATGATTGATCATAGTGAAAAAATAGATGTTGCAGAAGCGATGGAGAAGTATGGGGGGAGTTTTGTTAAGAAGCTTTCTTCTCTTGTATATTGTGCTGATCCAGTAAATCTTGCAAAGATTAAGAATGCTTGGCCTGAGTATTGGGATCAGTATTTACAATTGAGTAAATAAAACATTGGAGATGGTGTAAATGAAGATAATTGAAAAAATTAAGAGATTTTTTACAAGGCAGACTATTGCAGATGTAGAAATTAAGATTAAGAAAAGACCGGATGATTGTGGGGATTGTGATGAAAAAGATACTTGCAAGCTTTACAGTGGTGAAGTTGATTATGATATTTATCCTGTTGGGATGTCTGTTCCTATTTCTAAAACTGGAAGAGTTCCTAAGGGATGGGTTGTCATGCATGGTCAGAGATATAGGAATTTAAGAAGCAGCTATAATAATAATATCTTACCAAATGATCCAAACAGGATGATGCGAGTATGGGATAAAGAAGAGGAGGATACTTTCAAATTGACTAAGAAGGGTAAGAAAGCAGCGAATCAATCCAAAAAAAGGAAAAATAATAAAGAAAGTGGTAGAAAATGAATAAGGATATAAAAAAGTTAAAAAGGAACGGTTGGAATCTTGAGAGGGAGACTACCAGGAGTTTTTATGTTTATAGGAATAAGAGTTTTAGGAATAATTTTAGTTGGGCGAGTTTTGTTTTGCTTAGTTTGTTTTTCAACATTTTTGGCTTGGTTGGTTACATTATTTGTTATTTTCGTAAACCTCATGTTGAAAACAGAATTGTTCCTAAGAGTTTTCCTGAAGAGGACTGGGACCTAAACGTATGAAAATGATAGAATGCGAGAATTGTGGGGCAAGATTTGAGGATTTCAGTAATGATTTTGAATGTACTGATTCAGGAGAAGAGATTTGTCCTTCGTGCCAAAAATGTACATTAATACATAATTTTCCAGAGGGAGTTTCACCATGAGAGAGATAAAATTCAGAGCATGGGATGGGAAACAAATGATTGAAGAACTTGATTGTCCAGTGTTAAAACCAATTGGTTTGCTTAATGAGAATCATAAATTAGTTTTTGGTCATGATGGGCATGATGATTATGTTTATGAAGGAGATGTTGAAGATTTTAAATTGATGCAGTTCACTGGCCTAAAAGATAAAGAAGGAAAAGAAATATATGAAGGAGACAAAATAATATTTCCTAACATAAAAAAAAATTCATCAGCGATAATAAGTTTTGGAAAACATACAGATATAGCTGAAGCAGGATGCACCACACATTCAAATTATGGTTTTTATTTACAATTTGATGATGGCTCAACTGTAGGACTATTAAATGAAGAATCCTTTTTGGATTGGAAGAATATTGAAGTTATTGGAAACATTTATCAAGATCCAGAACTAATCAAAAAAGACTTACCAAAAGATTAACGATGCCTAAAGAATCAAAATTTAAGGAAAAAGAATGGGAGTATCCAAAGAATAATACTTTCTGGCCTACTCAGCAAAGGAGGAGGAAGCTTAAGGATTTGTCTGAGGAGATTGGTTTGTATAATGTTAATTTGACTCAGTTGGCTATGCAGATGGGTATTTCTCGGACCATGATTTATAATGATATTAAGGCTTTGTATAAGCAGGGTTTGGATAAGGATGTTTTGGCTCAGGCTAAGGTTAATATTGATAGTGCGCATAAGAAGGTTATGAAGGAGATGCAGAAGCTTGTTTTTGATAGTAAGGAGAAGGTTTCTGTTTCTAACCGGATTCGTGCTGCTAATACTCTTCTTTCTGCTAATGAGAAGCATACTGATTTTTTGGAAAAGTTTGGTGAGAAGGCTAAGGTTGCTGAGCGTGTTGAGAGTAAGACTGTTGTGATGTGGGATGATGGTGAAGAAGAGGAAGATGGTGAGGAAAAAGAGGGAGATGATCAACAATGATTAAGAAATTTAGAAAGAAACCTGTTGTTATTGAAGCAATAAAATATGATGGAACTATGGAATCTTTTAGTGAGATTCAAGAATGGTGTGATACAATTGAAGTAACTGCTTATAGAGATAAAAAGTTAAGAATACCTACACTTGAAGGTTTTCATGATGCGAGTATTGGTGATTGGATAATCAAAGGAGTTAAAGAAGAGTTTTATCCTTGTAAGCCAGATATATTTGATATGACTTATGAAGAAGTAAAATGAAACAAAAAAGATTTGAAAAAGTATTTGGAACAGATAAGTGGAGATGCTTAAAGTGTGGAAAATTAGTAAAAGAGATGGGTTGGTCAGGTCATTTAAGAAAACATAAAGAAAAGGTTCATCAAGTAAATAAGCATATTGACACTTACTAAAATAAATATGAAATGTAAATATTGTTGGGAAGAAATGAGAGAAGGGGGTTTTAAAAAATGTAATAGAAGCCCTGTTGGTTTTTGTATTCCAGAAGGTTTTTAAATGAGGGCTAACGATATTGATCATGTAGTGATTGATGTCTGGAGTAAGTCCGGAGAACACAAAAGAATAGATACAAAGAATTATAGTGAGGCTTGCAGGTGGTTAAGGCTTGCAAGTTTTGAATGAAATATTATGTTCACCAAGCTGAAAATGGGTGTTGAAACTGATTGGTTTTTCATAGGGCCAATCGCCTCTTTTCCCCTGGCATTATACACATTCGGGTGTTACGAAGGATCAGCGTCTTAACGCTTTTTTGCCAGGGTTTTTTATAATCTTGAAAAAACAGATATCACATGGGGTTGATAACCATGAGTGTCGGGTGAGAATCCCTACGTCATATTCATGGGGATGGAAGTATGGATCATGGAAATCCATGGATTATATGTAAACCGGAAGACATAACTTGAGTATGTCTCAAAGCAATTTTGTGAAAATCAAAACAGTAACTTGCTGCTGCAGGGAACATAAGTGTAATCTGATGAAGATCTTTGCAGGTTCGAAATTGGCATTAAAAGCGTAGAGCATTGTGGCATGGCACAACAGTTAGGGGTTGCAAACCCTCACCATGTAATCGATATCGTAAAAGCCATCGAAAATCCTGCCCATCCCATTATAATTAAAGAAGAGAATGAAAAAATACAGATGCTTTAGATGTAAGAAAATATTTGTCACAAATAGGATATATTCAGCTAATTCCAATAGAAGAATTTGTGGTGATTGTATAAAACCAAGAGATAATAAAAATCATAAATATATTCATCATTATAAGAAAGTAATGAATTTGATCAGTGACTAAACAAAGATGGCGATACTCAAAATACCTTACAAACCACACAAAGGACAAAAGAAATTCCATCAAAGTAAAGCTAAATTCAGAGGATTATTAACAGGAGTAGCATACGGAAAAACCGCAGCAGGAGCAAACGAAATACTCAAGATGGCCGTGAAGTACCCTAAAAGTAAATTCTTAGTAATGGCCCCAAACAGCAAGATCCTTAATCATGCAACACTTCCTGAAATATATAAATGGGGAAGAAAACTAATTGTTTCTGAAACAAAATCTAAAAACACTATTCACATTCTTGGAGGAGGAACAATTATTTATCTTACTGCAGATAACATGCGGCACGTTGACAGACTTAGAGGAATGACAATTGGAGGTTTCTGGCTTGATGAAGCAAGCTTATTTCTCAGAATGGTTTGGGCAGTTATTCTTGCAAGACTAAGATGTAATCATGGACCTCTTAAGGGAGTTATCACAACTACTCCTAAAGGATTTAATTGGCTGTACTGGTATTTTGTTAAAGGAACTAATCCAGTTAATAAAAAGAAATTACGTAATGCGGATAGTTATTGGTGGATAGGTGGGACAACGCATGATAACCCTTATACTCCTGAAGAATTTAAGCAGACTTTGATGGATGATTATACAGGAATATTTAAGAGACAAGAGATTTATGGTGAGTTCACAGGATTTGAAGGCCAGGTATATCCGCAGTTCAAACATAATACTCATATCTTGGAAAAGTATCCTGAACCTGGAAGGATTAGGGATGTTATTGCAGGAGTTGATTGGGGGTTCACTAATCCGATGGCAGGTTTGATTATAGGGTTTGATAATGATGGGCGTTCTTATGTGCTTGAAGAGTTTTATAGGACTGGCCAGAAAGTAAGTAATTTGATTGATTGGTTGCATGAACAAAAAGAAAAGTATCCACTTCTTAGAAGAGTTTATGCAGATCCTGCAGAGCCGCAGTTCATTATGGAAGTTAATGAAGCAAGGTATGAGTGTATTGCTGCAGATAATAGTGTCCTCCCTGGGATCAATAAAGTTTATGATTATGTTGAGATTGCAGGTGATGGACTTCCAAGGTTGTTTGTTATGAAACATTGCCAGGGAACTATTGATGAGTTCAGTACTTATCATTTTCCGGAAAGTAAGGATGGTGTTCCTAAGCAAGATAAGCCTTTGAAAGTTGATGATCACTGCATGGATGCGTTAAGATATGCTCTTAAATCTCATGCTTATGGCAAAAAGTCTCACACAATTCTTAGTGATAAGGATGGTTCAATATTATAGAAATATCCGATAATGTTATAAATGACAATCATTATTAAATTAGATTAGACACGATGGGGATCTTCAAAACTTTTAAAACAAGGATGGGTAAGCTTAATCCTTATGCTAATATAGCGACGTTATCTAAACAATTACAACTTAACCAGGTGGCTATGGATGGTTTACTTCGTCCTGGAAGCGGAGGAAACAGAGGTTATGAAGGTAGTACTTTTGTTGTTCCAAGATATCCTCTTCCTTTAGAAACATTGTATGATGTTGCTTATAATTCTGATACTTTGTCTACAATTCATTTTGCGCTTAAGCTTGAATGTTTCAGGAATGGTTTTGAACTTTTGGAAGCTGATTCAACTGATAGTGATACCATGACTTCTGAAGATGATGTTAAGACAAATAATGAGTATATGAATGGTGTTCTTGAAAGGCTTGATAATGTTAATGAGAACGGACAGAGTAATCTTGATGTTCATGAAGAGCTTGAAGATGACTGGAATATTATGGATGATATTTTTAAGTTTTACTTATTTGATTACAAATTTAATTCTGCAGGAGAAATTAGTGATTATGATCTAAGAGAAATGATGCGGATGGATCCTAAATATATGGGTCTTGTCATGAATTACCAGGACAGGCCAGGCTATGATGATAAAAGTAATATCCTTACTGTTTGTCCAGATCATAGGAACGCGCTTTTAACAAATACTGAACTATGCCCTCAGTGTAACAAAATGACTTATAAAGCTTATTACAGGCATTTGTACCGTGGAGATGCTCTGTACTATTTCAAGCATGAAGTTTATCATAAGAGCAGGTACAGGAAAAGTAAAAGATTAGGTTTCAGTCCGATAATTACTGTTTGGCAAAAGAATGCAACTCTTTGGAAACAGGATAAATATATTCTTGAAATGTATACTAAGGAAAGGCCACCAAAAAGTGCTTTATTCTTTAAGACTTCTAATGTTGAAAGTTTAAAAGCTGCATGGGAAGAAGCTAAAGTTAATGCTAACGCAAACCCTCATCACCCTGTTGTCATGGCAATACAGAGTAGCGGTATTAAAGGTGAGCAAGGTAAGTTTGTTGAGTTTGTAGATTTCATGAGAAGCCTTGATGATTTGCAATTCACTGAACAAAGAGAAGAGTATAGGAGAACAATTGGCGCAGTCTATGGAGTTCTCCCAATTTGGCAAGCAGACACGTCAACCAGTGGCGGCCTAAATAATGAAGGTATGCAGATCACAGTTACTAATCGTAGGATCCAGGCTAACCAGTCAGGGCATGATGATATTTTTAAGAATGATCTTAAAGCAATGAAAGTTGAAGGATTAGTTTTAAAACTTAAACCTTCTGAAGAACAGGATGAAATGGCTAAGCTTGACAGACAACAGAAAAGTCTTGAGATTGGTGAGAAGGCTGCAGAGCTTGGTCTTGAAGTTGTTTATGTTGAAGATACTGATGAGGTTAAGATCCATCCAGGAACTATTGAAGCACGTTCTCCAATATCTGGCTTCCCGGGTATTCCACAAAATTCTAACTCTTTTGATTCACCCCCAACAAACGAAGGAGATGTTGATAATTCTGGAACACCCGAGGAGCCTTCTTTTAATAAAGCTGATAAACAAAAAAAAAAGCCAAATTTAGGAAATAGGGCTAATTTCACTACCTTTTCTAAGACTCTTGAAGAAAATGTTGATATATTCTTAAAGAAATTTAAGCGTAAACCTTCAAGTTTTGAGATGTCTAAAATGATTAAAGAGATTGACAAAAATCTTTATGACAGTCTGAAGAGTTCTGTTGGTTTAAGTTTTGATAAAGTTTATAAGGATCAGATGGATTTTGTTGGTAAAGATCTTGGAGTGAATATTGTTTTTGGTCAGGTTGATGTTAATGCTTTGGAAGCTTTGAAGAACCAGGATGTTTTAAGTAAGGCTTTTAAGGATTTGTCTAATGATGTTGTTTCTAAATTGAATCTTATTTTGAATGAGAGTTATGCTAATCCTGCAGAGTTGACTGTTGCGAAGATTACTGAAAAGATTAAGGATGTTGCTGATGTTACAGATTATCGTGCAGAGAATATTGCAAGGACTGAACTTGGTAAAGTTGCAAGTGCTGCTCGAAGGAATAGTTATAAGAAAGAAGATTCTGAGAATGAGTTTAATTATTTATGGATTGGACCAAATGATCATAGAACTACTTCGACAAGTAAAAGAATTAAGAAGCGTGTTGGTAAGGGAGTTAAGTGGCAGAAATTAATTAATATTATTGAGGAGGAGTCTATTAAAGATTTTCCTAAGTGGGTAGTTGATAAGAATTTTCCAGTTAGTCATTATCAGTCGAGACATATATTCCTTAGAACTCAAGGTTCTTTAAAAGATAATATATTTTTTAAAACTTAAGTATGGATTATTGTTTTCCATTTTAGATCACCTATTTAGGACTTAGTGGGTTTATTCTTTTTCCTGCTAAGTTCTTTTTTTTTCGATAATGTTATAAACGAATTCTATTATAATAAAATATTATGGCAACAGCAGAACAACAATTATTAAGCGCAGTTGATAAATTCATGGATGATATTGCAGATAGAATTTTTGAACTTAGCCAATTAACTCTTATTGATGAAAACAAAACTGATAGTTCAACAATGTTTAAAACCGCAAATGTTGTAAGAAAACCTTTTGAGAAAACAATTGTTTATCCTGCACCTTATTCTGATGTTATCGAGTTTGGAAGAAATCCAGGAAGTCCAGTTTATAGTAAATGGTTACATAAATGGGTTGAAAGAAAGCTTGGAATTACTGATCCTAAAAGGATTAAGAGTGTGAGTTTTGCAATTGCAAAGAGTATACAAGAAAGAGGATTGCAAGCAACTAATTTTTTGACTAATGCTGCTTTTAAAGCAAGGAGTGAAATGGAGAGTGGAATAAATGAATGATGTAATGTTTGTTAAAAAATCTGAAGGTAATGCAGCATATTCTTTTAATGAGGTTTTGGATGCTTTCCAGAGTATGGATGATATGGAGATGCTTCGTGAAGTTGTTGAGAATGCTGAAGATAGAGTTTATGTTAGTTGGGCGAGTGTTGATGTTCGTGATCATGATGGTGAGAAAGTTCAGATAACAGATATAATTAATGATCAAGATACTTTGCTTAAAAGGAATGGTCCTATTTCTGATACTCATACTAATGCTATTGTTGGCCAGACGCATGCATATAAAGTTCTTGAACATCCTGAAGCTAAGAAGATGGGTGTTTTGCATTTGAACAGGATCTTTGATGATAATAAACAGGATGATCTTGTATGGAGCGAAACCCAATCTGGAAAAAGAAAAGGATCCAGTGTGGGAGGTTTTAATCTAAAGTTTAAATTTGAGAAGGATCCTGATACTGGTCTTATGACAAGGATCAGAGATGATTTTCACCAGTATGAGACTGCTAATGTTAAGGATCCTGCAAATCCTTTGGCACTTAATGAGTTTGTAAGTTTGGTTGCTAAGAGCAAAAATCCGATTAAGAAAATGCTTTCTAAATCAGAAATGGAGACTGTCGACGACATAATGGGCTATGTGGCAGGTAAGATAGCTAAATTAAAGGAAACTTTTGATAAAGGTTATGAAAAGCCAAAAAAAGAAGTTGGCAAAGAAGAAACAAAAAAGGCAAATTCGGACAAAAACGCCGATAATGTTATAAATAAGAAAACTAATGATTTAGATAATGTTGAAAAATCTAAATTTATGAGGGATAAAAAAATGGCTGAAGAAGTTAAAAAAACAAATGATGAACAGATTGCTTCTATTACTAAATCTGTGGGTGACTTAACAGATGTTGTTAAATCACTTGCTGAGAAAGTACAAAAGCAAGATGCAATAGTTGCAAAACAAGAAGATGAAAAACCTAAGGAAGAACCTAAAGAGGAACCTAAGGTAGAAAAACCTGAAGAGAAAAAGGTTGAAGAGACAAAGAAAGAAGAAGCAAAATCAGATATTCCTGGAGAAGCAGATGCTAAACAACCTGAACCTCCTTTAGCAGAAAACAGTAATCAAGAATCAGTTTTCAAGGAAATGGTTTCAAAACAGAATACGATTATTGAAGGATTACAAAAGGATATGGCATCAGTTAAGAAATCAGCTGAAACCAGACCAGGATTCCAAGAGACAGCGAAAGTCACAAAAGCAAGAAAAGAAAATGAAACTCTTGCAGTAGATATCGCAAAAGGAACTGTTAAGAAATCCTTCAGACACTGTCATGATGTAAGCCGAGATATGGGCTTACTAATCGAGTAGGAGGAGAGAAAAAAATGGTAGACTTTAACAATATGGACAATCTTTTACAACATTATTATGGTGGGTTTGGTGTAAAAAAAGATGCACCAGTTCTTACTACAACAACAGGCGTTTATAACCCAGTGTTTGGAGCTTTCGCATTTAATCAGATAAATATGGAAGCAAATGCATTTGCGTTATTGCCTAAATATCCATGGCCGCATTCAGGATTTAGAGCTATCACAGCAGATCCTTCAAGTTCAGATTATGGAGCAGTAGCAGAAAACGGAAATATTCCTGCAACTATTAAGCCAACATTTGCAGAAATTACAGTGACCACAAAGCAAGTAGTTCATTCTTTTGATGTTTCATACATCCAAGAGGGTAAAGTGAATAAGTCAGCTGATGATGCAATTGGAGATATGGAATTCTTAAGAGGTTACTTTGCAACATTCCACGGAAAGGATATTAACCGTCAGATTTTGATTGATGGAGATACTCTTGCAACAAACAAATTTGAAAGTATTGATAGGGTAACCGCATCAAGTGCTTATGCAACAGCAGTTGGATGGACAGCAGGAGATGAAGATATCTATGGAATCGACAGAAGTGGAGCAGCATGGGCAGATGCTTATGTAAACCATAATTCTGGAGTTGACAGATTCTTAACTGATGAGATCATCAGGACAAGTTTTTCAAATCTTGAAACAAATGGTGCTGCAACTAATTTAATGTTGACAGGAAATGACACTAAATGGAAGATCTTTGGTATTTACGAAAACCAAGTAAGATATCAAGGAGTTCTCCAAAAGAATGTTGGTTTTACTATTGGTATTAACGGTGTTGAAACTGATGGTGGAATGGGAGCAGGTGTTCGAGTAGCAACTGTTTACGGTACACCTTTGTTCAGCACTCAGAGTGCAGCGCAAGATACAATTTCAAGAATTTATATGCTTGACACAACTGAAGAAGCAGGAAGTGGACGGCCAAGACTTGGAATCTCACTTATGTATCCGACACTTTACTTTGAAAGCGGAATGAGTGCAGCAAATCCTAATCCGTTTGCGATTGGAAGATTTGGAACTGAAGGAGTTTATTATACAGCAGGAGAATTGGTGTGTACTTTTTTAGCAGCACAAGGATCTATAAGAGATCTTAAGTAGGAGGAGATCAGAATGGGAGGACAAGGATTAACAGGACCAAACCCTGCAGCACCACCTTATAATGCTGGCCCTTATTTTTGGGATCAACAAGTTACATTTTCGCAGGGTGTATCAGGAGTAAATACTAACAAAGATGTATGGTATGTTGATAGTGCAGGTTCTTCAGGTGAAGGAAGATCTTGGGATGATGCATTTGATACAATTGCAGCAGCACTTACTGCAGCAGGCGATGGAGATTATATCTTTATTGCACCAGGAGATTATGAGATTAGTGCGGCATTAGCAGTTACTAATGATAATCTCACAATAGTAGGACCAAACAAAAGTTGCAATGATTACAGAGCGCTTATTTATTCTGATGGTGCAATGGATCTTATGACTGTTGATGCTAACCAAGTTAGCATTATAGGATTAGGATTTAGTGCAGCAGGAGGAAACGGAAACGGTATTGCTATTGCAGGAACAACAGCATCTTATAAGTTATATGTTGCAAATTGCAGATTTGATGGATGGGGTAATGATGGATATGGGATCTTATGTGATGATACCCAAGATCAGCCAGATCTTGTTGTTGAAGATTGTTTGTTTAGAAGCTGGGCAACTGGTAGTATATACCACAATGCAACAAGAGCAGTTTATCGAAGAAATATTATTCAGGTTGATGCAGCAGCTATTGGGATAAATTGTATTCCTACAGCTGGAAATAGGCCAGATTCATGGATTTATGACAACCTAATATTGGGAAGCAATTCTACAGATATAGGAATACAGATTGCAGCTACAGAACCAACAGATGGAACACTTGCAGTATTTAATAATACAATAGCAAATTGTAATTTGAATATTACACAGGACAAATCTGATGCAGGAGTTGTCAACAACGGTACTTACGGAGATGGAGCAACATTCTTCCAAGTAGATCCTAACGCATAAACAGGTGGATGAAGATGAAAACTAAAAAATCTATTCATGAAAGAGATGCTGAACGTATGGCAGAGTTAGCAAAAACAGAGCATGCTAATAAAGGCAAGTCTGGGAAAAAGAAAGCTAAGAAATCTGAAAAATAATTTTTTTATTTTTTTTAAATAATTTTTTAATATAAGATATTGGAGATGAGAACTAAAATGGGTAAATTCGTATGTATAACACAAACATTGCAGACAAATCAGTACATTGGACCTTCTGGGACAAAATATATGAGTATTAGAGGAAAACCTTTTGAGGTAACTAATAAGATAGATCTTAAATGGATCACTACAAAAACAAGAGTTAATCGTTTCAAGAAATGGAATATTTTTATGAAAGAAAAACAAGAATCTGATGTTGATGTAGTTCTTTATGATAAGATGAAAAAGATTGGTCTTGATGATAAGGATGCAGAGATTGTTCGAGATATTTATATGCAGGAAAAGAATGTTATTGATGCTGTTGAGCATAATTATAAATTGGACATTTCTATTTCAGAACCGGGTAGGCTTAAGATTAAGGCTTGGGTTAGTGAAGAGACAGATCCTCCTAAGCAACCAGATAAACCTGAACCAGAAACTGATGAAGAAAAGAATAAAAGGCTTCTTGAAGAAAATAAAGTTTTGAAAGAAGAAGGAATGTTATCTGATGAACCTTTTGAAGAAACTCTTCCAGGGCATCAGGAAAATAATAAAGAAATATCTAATCAAGAAGTAAAGGTTGTAGGAAATCAGACAATACATAATACAGATCTTACTGGGGATAAGTATGTTCCAACTGAACCAGATAAAGATTTTATTGATTCAAAAAAATAAGCAGGAGTTGAAAATTAATGACAGCAGGAGATATAGAAGTTTTAGGACCTTTTGAACTTTCAGAAATTGATGCAGGACTAACAGGAAGTGTAGTTGTTGCAGATCTTATTGTTCCTTTAAGGCATGGAAGACAATGGGCTTTTGTCGTAGTTAAGGCAGCATAAAAACAGGTTAAGATGAAGTTAACAAAAATATTTTTTTTAATTTTATGTACAATTTTATTCTCACAAATAGTTAGTGCTGTTTATCCTTTTATTCCTACAGGAGATATTGATGGTGTAGGAATTCGTGGAATAAGAAATATGACTACAATTAATTCTTCTGAAGGTTTTTATGATGATGGAGTTTTATTGACTCCAGGAAACTTGTCTTGGAACCAAGCTGTTGCAGATTCTTTATATATTGCCTTAATTGAAGAAGGAAATATTAATGGAAATAGTTCAGTTTATTGGTATACTGTGAAAGGTCCGATTAATAATTTTAAGAGCAGATGGTTCTTTCGTGATGGAAATTATCTTGATTATGATGAATCAAGACTTAATGATACAATTGATTTAAGAGCTTCAGGAAACACTTCTTTTAATCAATCAACTACAAACAAACTTTATGCAACACATGATGCAGTTAGAAATAATTTTACAGAAGCAGAAGCTTATACTAATCTTACAAATGAGACTAACACAAATTACACTAATGCATTGAATAAAACTACTGCAGACAGAATTTCTTCTATAACTCCCACGAATTTAACTGAAGAAGATGTGGATGTATTTAACAATAATTTGGGTTACAAAAAAGAAGCTTATAACACTTCCACTCAGATTGATGGTGTTGTTGAAGGTCTTGGTTTCAGAAAGAATGCTTACAATGAGTCAGATCTTAATGCAACACAATTAAAAGAAGATAATGGAAAACTTACAATAATTGTTTCATGGTTAAGAAGTTTATTTTATACTAAAACAGAAGTTGATACAAGGATTGTAGATAACATAACTGAGTCAGAAGCGTATACAATGACTTTGATTAATGAGAATTTTACTGTTGCTGTTAATACTGCAGAGGCTTATACTAATCTTACAAATATTTCTAATACAGATTATACTAATTGGCTTAATACCACTCAACAACTTTATATTGATGCCAAAGATGTTGCTTTTAATCTTTCAATGAAATCTTATGTTGACTATCTAAATCAAAGCATGAATGATTGGGTTAGTTCAGTTTATCTTGCAGGAGTCACAATTCATACTTTAATTACAGATAATCGTACTGAGTCAGAAGCTTATATTATGAATTTAATGAAAATTAACCAAACAATTACTGATGGAAATATCACTCGTGTTGAAAACCAAGTTGATGATATGATTAACCGTTCAGGAGATATTTTCAATGCTAAAGATACGCAATATAATTTTTCATTCTTAAACGAATCTCTTCCAATTGGACTCAATAATGCAGTCTTGAAATTCAGAACTAATGAATCATTGTCAACTATGGTCTTATCAGTCGGAAATGATGGAGATTCACAGATTAATATATTCTCTGCTGGAACAAATGCGACCAGAGGTGTAGCAGGTTCATCAGTCGATAATGCCACAGGTATATCCGCAGTAAACGCAGATTTAAGGTTTATAGTGCAAGAAGTTAATAGAAGCTTCATATTTCAACAATGGAATGGTACAGAATTAGTAGATAGTATGATAATTCAAGAAGATGGTACTGTTTTATTAAATAGTGATTTATTTTTTGAAGATAGAAATAAAACTATTAGAACTGTTCCAGTAGATGGCGGTGCAGCAATGTTATTTCAATCTGAAGAAATTTTAGAAGCAG
Source organism: uncultured Methanosarcinales archaeon (assembly GCA_964654165.1). Lineage (GTDB taxonomy): Archaea > Nanobdellota > Nanobdellia > Woesearchaeales > CAZZGN01 > CAZZGN01. Next base: position 20,295 of record CAZZGN010000002.1, read on the forward strand.
GAGGATTCCCTTTCATTTGGGTTGCAAGAAGTTCAGACGGTGATCAAATTGTGCCATCTTGGTTACAGAATGGAAATAATAATTCTTATAGTGGAAATATGAACTCATTTGGTACAGTACCTCAAACATGGGTAACTTTCTCTGGTATGGGAGATGAGGGAGGTATTGACTTTTTATTTAATGTTAGTAATTATTTAAACTATTGTGATTGGTTACAAACAAATTTAAGTTTAATACCTGATGGATGTCAATATGCTGCAGATACAACTGGTAGAGGAGTTCCTTTATTATTTGGTGGAGATTTAGAAGTTCATAGAACTGCAACAATTCATGAATTACTCAGATTATTTGATGGTATCTTAGCTACGGGTGATGCAGATTTTGTAATGGAAGGTAACCAGTTTGATGTTTTTAATGGATCAGTACATGTTTCTACTCCTGTTATTTATGAGGCAGGATTTAGTGAGGGTGATGCTCTTACAAAACTATCTGGAACTTTCCCAGGAATACTTTCTCCTTTTGCAAATCAACAATCAGATTTTGGTGATTGGGTAACTACTTCAAGCGGTTTTTGTGAAGATAGTCCTTGTGCAGCTGCTAATGGTGGTGGTTCTGGAGTTGTTGAGATGATGGCTAATTTTAACACTATTGATTCAGAAAATTGTACGCTTAATTTCACTTACAGTAATGATGATCTTAGAGATGCTCCTGAAGAAATAGTTGTTACAATGAATAATGGTAATGCAAGTGGCGAAATTGAAGTTTATAGTGATGCTACTAAAGATGTAATATTACAAGATGTTTCTATTATTTTAGATAATGGTTTTGCTGATTTGTCAAGTGTAAATCTAAGTTATACTTGTTATTCATCTAAGGATAACCGTTTGTGTTATGTTGATAGTGTGAATGTTCAATGTTTTGCTACAACTACAACTTTGAGTAATCAGTCAGGATTTGATTCTAATTACTGTACCAGTGATGGAGGCCTTGATGTTAATGATCAGTGTAATACAGGTATCGTTTATGATGCTGCTACAGATACACATTTAATGAAGGGTACTTGGAATGTTACCGGAACTGTTGTTGGTGGGGTTACAGGAACAGGAACTTCTAACACTGTTTCGAAATGGACTGGTACAACTTCTCAAGGTAACTCTAATATTTTGGATGATGGTTCGTTGGTGACTATTAATTCTGATACAACTATTGTGGGGGATCTTGTGGATTATATTAAAAATGCTTTTAATAAGAGTAGTGAAGTGGATATTTCCCAAACTTCAGGATATCTTAGTAATTCTGCAGGATGGATTAATAGATCAAGTGATACTTATATCACAAAGAATGTTTTGATTGGAAAATCAACTGCTGAGAACTTTCCTTTTTTTGTGACAAACAGTTCAAGACCTCAGTATGTTTTTGAATCTACAAGTACAAATGATGTATGTATTTTGTTAAGACCTAATGGTGGTTTTTCAGATCAGAAATGGATGTGTGTTGATGATGATCAAAATAATAGGATGATGTTTGGGTATGGAAGTGTTACAGGTGCACAGAGAACTTTTGATTATACTGAAGATGAAGTTAATTTTAATAGTCATGATCTTGTTGAGACTGGCAATATTAATATGACTTCTGGAAAAAAGATTTGTTTGGATGGAAATTCTTGTAATTCTCAACAATATTATAATGGGACTTGTCTTATACAAAATGTTTCTGGTACAGTGGTATCAATTTGTCCATAGGTGAAATAATGAAATGGCAACAAGTAGCAATAATTCTTGTAACCTTACTAATCAGTGGGGGTGTTGTTACTTATACAGATCTTTTTGGAGCATTATTTCAATTATCAGGAATGGATTATAGTTTTACTGGAGATCAATCTTGCGGTACTGAATGTGAAAGTTATATTAATGTAACTTCTTCTTACTGGCGTGTTTGTTTTGAACATTCAAAAGATACTCAAAATATTTATATCCCTGGAAAAGTTGTTCTTAATAAGACAACGATTGCAGAAGCACCAAACACGGTGTTGTTTAAGAAAAGTACTCGTGGAAGAACTCTATGGGTCAATATGAATAATGTAAATAATGTTGTGACAACAGAACCAGAAGTTGATGTTGACTGGCTTGTTCCAACAGTTAAAAGATATAGTACAAATAAAGATTCTATTGGTTACTGGAGACCTCTTAAAGATGGCGATTGTTGGGAACGCGGGGAGATCAATAAAATAAAACTTATAGGTCACAAACCAGAAGGATTAACAGTTAAATGGAGTTTTTTAATGGAAGACAAAATTGATATTGATCCAGTATGGACAGGAACAAATCTTTATAATAACATTGTATTTTATGCACCTCTTGATGGGGTATATAAAGATTATTATGGTCTTGGATATCCTACTGTTTTAAATTCTGTTTTCAATAAATCAGTTCTTTATGAAGGATCATATTTTAATCAAGATGGAAGTTTAGAATATACAGATACAGGACCAATGAATACTCAAGATGATGTTTCCATTAAGGCTTGGATTAATCTTGCAGAAAGGCAAGCTACTAATATGGGTATTGCAGGAAAAATATCAAGTTCACCATCATACTCTTATGGTATGTTAAAAGATTCAGGTCATGATATTAGATGTAGGTGGACAACTGGTGCAGGAAATCAGAATTGTATTGCACCTGGAACATCAGAACCAGTAGTTGGTAATTGGGAGATGTGGGTATGTGTTTTTAATGAAACATCTAATTTAGTTATGATTTACAAGAATGGGATACAAGTAAAAAATTGTTCAACAGCGACAAGAACTATCACTGGGGGAAATTTCTTTATTGGTTCCATGGATACATCAAACAGGTTTAATGGTACTATTGATGAAGTATATGTGTTTAATGTTTCATTGTCTAAAGAAGAAATTGGAGATTTATATTATAGAACTTTGAATGGTTCAAGTTTTGGAAAAGATTTAACTTATTATATGAATAATTCTGGGAATGATGCAAATACTGGATTGACTCCAGATGCACCATTAAAATCTCAGGGAGAAGTTAATAATCGTCGTTACGTTCAAGGATATAATATTGTATATAATCGTGGTGATGAATGGAGATTAACAACTGATGATTATTTTGATCCTCAAGATGGAGATAACTATACTAATACAACTTATGGAGTTTATGGTACTGGACCTAAACCCGTCTTTTATGGAAGTTATGAAGCAAATGGTGCAGGAAACTGGACTCTGACAGGAGATGCTAACATATACAAATATGTAGGTACCTTAACTACTGATGCAGGAAATATAATATTTAATAATCAACCAGGACTTAATGGTAGAAAAAACAATACTTTTGCAGGTCTTGATACGAATCTTGATTTCTGGTATAACTCAACTGGAAACAATGTGAAATTATATTATGATGTTGGTAATCCTGGAAATGTGTTTGATGATATTGAAATTGCTGTTGAGGTAGGGATATTTTTTGCACTTGATAAAAAGTATATCAAAATAAGTAATCATAGTTATAAATATAGTGGTCAACATGGTATAAATTTTGCAGAATCAAGTCCGCATTATGTATATGATTGTAATTTCTTTTATATTGGTGGTGCTTACCAAACAGGAGATACAAGGTATGGTAATTGTTATCAGAGTCTTAGAACTGTTGATAGAGTTCATGTAAAAGGAAATAATGCTTCTTGGTGTTATGATGCAGGATTTAGTCCTCAAAGTCCAAGTGCTCCAGGAGACCATAATATTACAAATGTGTTATATGAATATAATATTGCAGATCATTGTATTTATGGAATTGAATATTTTAGTTCAAGTGCTGGAAGTATAACTGAAAATATTACTTTTGCACATAATACTCTTGTTGATAGTGTTCAGGTTTTTGGATGGAGTCATAGATTAGGTCAAGCAATAAGGGCTTCTGCAAGTCCTTTACTTACTTCAAATTTTGTAATTAGAGATAACATATTTGATAATTCAACTAATTGGACTGTGGGTGTAGGTTATAATGCTGATTGGAATGGAGAACCACCATTATTATTAAACAATTTTTGGAGCAGAAATCCTGTTACTACTGTGTTTTATAATTATACTAAATATTCAGATCTTACAGCATTTAGGGTAGATTATCCAGATCAAACTATTGATAGTATTGAACAAGATATAAATTTTGTTAATAGAAACTTGTATGATTATAGGCCAGTAAATAGTAGTTCTGCTTGTGTTAATGGGAGTGATGGAAAAACTATTGGTGCTTTACCTTGTGCAAGTTCTTCATGTACTTATCCTGGAAGTGGGGATCATACTTATTTTGGATTAGATCATTGTGTTATTCCAAGTGTTGTGGATCATTTAAAGAATAATGTTTTTGTTGTTGGTCCTGGAAGTTTAACAGGATGGAAATTTATAATGAATTATACTTATGCAAACATAAATAATCAAGTGAAGGTGACAAGCTAATGAATCGAAGAAACTTTATTAAACTGGCTGGACTTGGAGCAATTGCTATTGCAACTCCTGGATGCGGAAGATACATAGTTGAAACAGTTAGGGATCAGTTAAGAAAAGATTACGAATTTTTGTTCAGTCTGGGTAAGCATATTGAAGTTTGTGAGATGAGAATAGGTCAAAGGTCTGCAAAGGGTTGTGGAATAGTTGTTGATGGTATGTATCGGACAATGGAACATATCGGAAGGGTCAGAGTTAATCAGATGTTTCCAATTTTTGAAAATGTAGATATCTATTTGAAGGGTGTAAAAGCTGAACTTATTGGAATGGAAAAAAGTAATGATACTGCTCTTTATGAGCTTCCTAAATATAAAACTATTCCTGGAGGAAGGGTTGCACTTCACTTTGAAGAGTTTCCTCTGGATAGAAGTGATGATTATCATCTTGGTCAGCTCGTGGGATGTGTTGGAAGTCCAGCAATGGATGGAATAAGGGTAATGCAGGGACGAATCACTGATCTTGATGGTTGGAGCGGTAAGAAAGGTAATGTTGGTACTGACATGAATTATATTGGGGGAGATTCAGCGGGTGCTATGGTTGGTTTAGAAGATAGAGTTCTTCTTGGACAGAATAGTTTTAACCTGGCAGACAAGCAAGGATACTTTATTAAACAGGATGAATGGGAAAAGTTATATAGAAATTAATCGCAAATGTTATAAATAAGAAAAATAATTAAATATATAAAATGGGACTTGAGCCACAACAAGATACAAAAACTATAAGTGCTTCTAATATGACTGGAGCATCCGGATCTTTAAATCGAGTTTATACTCTTGATACTTCTGATAGTATTTCTGAACAGTTTAATCTTAAGCTTAATGGCGCAATATACCAACCTGATGTACATTTCACTAAATCAGGTGATGATGTGACATTTTTGATTGAAGTTTTTGATGGCCAACCTTTAACTATTGATTACTGGACGAGAACAGAAGGACCAAGTATTGGAGTAACTTATTGTACTGCTTCAGATGTTCAAAGAGTTATGCAGGTTAAGTTTGATTTTGCAACAGATACTTTTCCTTCTCTTGCACAGGTTAATAAATGGATCAATTGGGCTGAAGCAAAGATTGATATTGAAACTAAACATGCCTGGCGAGAAGTAACTATTGAAGAACAGTATTATGATTTCCCGAAAAAAGAAAATTATGTTCGTCGTGAAGGATTAAGAATTAAGTTATTGCATAGGAGAATAAAAGAGTTTGATACAAGTGAAGGGGATAAGCTTGAAGTCTGGAATGGCCAGGAATGGGAAGATTGGATCACTGCTAAGACTGAAGGAAGAGCTGATGATTTCTGGGTTGATTATAGGGATGGAGTGATGTATTTAAGGTTTGTTTATCCTTTTTATTTTCATAGAACTAAGGCTGTTAGAATGACTTATCGTTTTGGTGAGACAATTGTTCCAGGGGATATTAGTGATGCAGCTGCAATGCTTGTTGCAAGCAAAGTAGTTTTAAGTGACGATTATAGTCAGGTTCTTTCTGATACAGGGGATCCTTCTCAGATGAATCATGATAGTCGAGCCACTCGTTGGAAGAATGAGGCTAATGAGACTATTTTGGATCATGTAGAGATTGTTAGTGTCTAATTCTTTATTAATGACCAAATTGTTAAGGTTAACAAATTGGTATTTGCCGATAATGTTATAAATAAGAATGATCTATATCTAAATTAATTAGTATGTATGTGAGAAAATAAAATGGGATTTGATCCGTTACAGTTTATATTAGATATTTTATCTAATGATTGGAATACTTCTAATACAGATGGTACTAAACCTACTTTTGGTAAAATTACAGATTATAAAAGAATTAATTATAATGAAAGTCCTGATTGGGTTCTTGCGCATAGATCTCCAAAAAGTAAGAAACCTGCAGGTGTTGGGACTGGTTCAAAAAATCAGGTTTATGAGTTTAATCTTGATATTAGGACTACAGGAAGAACTAATGAGGATCATTTTTATAATATGGTTGAAGAAGTTGAAAGGATCCTTGATGCTAACATAGTGCAGGATAATGCAAATGTCACGATTATTAATCCGGATAATGATGATACTGATCTTTCAGATAAGAGTCATTATTTCTGGAGGAGTTTATTAACTGTTAAACTTGAAAAATATGCAAAAACGAGATAAGGGTGTAAATCATGGAAGATGAATTAATATATATTAAAAGCAAACAACAAGGAGTAAGTCTTAAACATAATGGTGTTCCAAATTTTCAGATAGAAATCGGATCTGATCCGGTTGCAGTGATTCGTCATGTTGCAGAATTTTTGGTTCTTGATAAGCCAAATATGATTAGTGCTTGTGATGAGAAAGGAAAGGATATCAAGATTGATTTTAAGATCATGAACAAAGAAGAGTTCTTTGCAGAAAAACAGAAGGTTCTTGATAAACTTAATTTTGAGAAGAAAGTTGCGGCTGAACCTAAACTGTCTGAGGAAAGTAAGGCAAGAGTTAAAGATTTTGCTGAAGATCTGGCAGATGATGGAAAAAGGAACAGATCAAATAAGAAGAAAAAGGAGAGTGAATAAAAATGACTTATCCAGGAATGGTTAAAACTGTCCTTATAGGGCAAGAAAGCGCATGGGGAACAGCAGTTACAGCAGATAAAGATGTTGGTCTTGTTCAAGAAATAAGCGATAATTTCACAAGAGAAATAAAAGAGACAGGTGCAGCAGGAAGTATTCAGACTCAAAAGGTAACATCAGGAATGTTTGATCCTGGATCTTCTATTACTGTAGACTTTCAGCATGGCAGATTACTTGAGTATGCTTTGGGAGCAGTTGCTCATCTTGAGACAACAGGAGATTGGACACATACTTTCACAGTAAGTAACACACCCCCAAGTTTCACACTTGAATCAGGAAACAATCTTACTACAGATACAGTCTTGACTGGTGCAGGATTCCTTGCAGAAACAACAGAGTTAAGTATTGCGCTTAATGAAAATCTAAAGATTAAGATTGATGTTAAAGGAAAAACAACAACTTCAAGTGCATCAGCAGGAGCAGCAGTTATTTCAGCACTTACAGTATTTCCGCATGCTCTTTGCTCAGTATCAATTGGGGGATCTCCAGAGACAGAAGTTCAGAATTTCAGTATAAAGATTAATTCAATTGTTGACAGAAGTGGTGGAGTTGGAAGTAATCTTTATCAGCAAGGACATGTTGTTGAGATGAAATTTGAGTTTAGTGGAACTCTTGGTTTTGCTGATAAGGATTTACAAGAGCTTTATCTTGGAGGAAGTACACCAAGCGCAACAAGTGATCCATCAGGTATTGCGGTTGTTCTTGCAGCAGATAATGGAACTGCTCTCGGAAGCGGAGAAAGAAGTATGGATTTTGCTTTACAAAGTTGTATTATGAGTACTTTTGATGAGGTTGCAACTCTTGGAGGACTTACATTTGTTGATATTGTAGGAGCAGGAATATTCAATACTTGCACAAGTGTTGATAATATTGCAAGTGCTGCATGGTAATAACAAAAAAATAAGACATTGGAGGATGAGCTTAATGAAAATAAAAATATTAAAAGAAGAAAAAGAAGTTGAGATTGATGCAAAGAATCCTAAAGGCAGAGATGTAAAGAAAGGATTTAAACTTTTCACATCAATATCAAAAGATGGGGAAGAAAATCTTGATAAGCTTAATGATTACATGGATTTTTTGGATGAATTAACTGCACAGTATTGTGGTATGAATGTTGAAAAACTTGATGATTTAGATACTGATGAGAAACAAAAGCTTGTTGCTTTTTATCAGGAAAAGATTCAAGGAAAGATGGATTTTTTGAGGTCCTCGTTGAAGTTGGAAAATTAAGAGCTTCAGACCATACAGGTATTATTGAGCTTATGATTCAACGAGGTAAACCCTGGGAACATTTCCGAGAAGATATTATTGAAGCGACTCAGTATATGTGTTTTGCTGAAGCGTTCAATTGGGATGATAAAAAGGTTGATGCATTGGATCCTGATAAAAGACTTATGTATCTGGCTTTAATGAAAGGATCAGAACTTGGAAGCAAGGAAGATAAATGATAAAAAATGGCTGAACTAAAACTTAAAATTTTTGGAGACTTGGATAAGCTTAGAGCTGATCTTAAGAAGTTGATGAAAGAGAAGTTTAATATAGGTGTAGAATCAAAAGGTGGTGTTGCAGGAGGAGCAGGTGGTGGAGGTAAAGGAAAAGAACAGAAAAAACAATCTGGTTTCTTGGGTGGTATTCTTAAAGCTTTACTTCCTTTGGCTTTGCTTTCAAGTATTAAACCAATAGCTGATCTGTTGCAAATAATTTCTGGATTTATAGGATTGTTCTTTTTGTTATTTCTTAAGTGGAGCAAGATTTTAATTGAAAAAATTAAAGAGATATGGCCCAAGATTGTTGAATGGATTAAGAATCTTCCAGGAAAGATTTGGGAGTTTTTAAAGAATCTGGCTCCTAAGATTTGGGACTTCTTGAAGCTTGGTTTTGATTGGGTTGTCAAAAAACTTATTGCTTTAAAAAATAAATTAGTCGAGAAATTCTTGGAACTTAAAGATAGATTTATTGAGAAGATAGTTCAGTTTAAAGAAAGTCTTATAGAAAAAGTTCTTACTTTATGGCAATCAATAGTTGATTTGAAGGATAGACTGGTTGCAAAGTTTAATGAGTTAAAGGATAAGTTTGTTGAAAAGATAGTTTCTTTGAGAAATAAGTTTGTTGAGAAAATTAAAGATCTTAGAGATAAGTTTGTTGAAAAATTAAAGTTATTGAAGGATAAGTTTGTTGAAAAATTTGATTTATTGAAAACAAAACTTATTGAGATTAGGGATAAAATATTTGCGCTTCCTGAAAGGATATGGGAAAAGATTAAGGGTTTAGGTAGTATTATTGCAAGTGCTATTTCAGGATTGATTCCAGATATTTTTAGAAATGGAAAAGAGGATACTGTTGATGATGCTATTATTAAACCTAATGGCCAGATTATAAGAACTAATCCTAATGATACAATTATTGCAACACAAAACCCGAGTGGTGTTGGTGGTGGAATGACTGTTAATATGTATGGTGTGACCAGTGAGAGAATGATCCAGGAAGTAGAAAGAAGGTTGGCAACAAAAGTTAATAGCTTTGGGAGGTTTTGAAATTGGCTGCACTCACAGTATTAGTAATTCAAAACAATGATAATAATAAAATATTTAGTTTTAGAGGAGTTGAGTTTACTCCAAGAAAAAGACAGAACACAATTAGTATTCCAATTGTAAATGCTTCTGCAGCAAACAATGTTTTGTTTAGGTTCTTTGGACAAGAGGAATCAGTAACATTTTCTTTTGCATTATTTAATGATGGAGTTGATGTTAGTAATGGAACAGAAGCAGGAGGAATTACAACTATTGCTGAACAAATACAATATTTAAAAGATACTATTTTTACAGAAAACTTTGATGTTGACTGGGATTTATGGGATACGCTTGATCTTGTTTATCCTGATACTGCACCTATATCTGGAGTTATTGAGGATCTTGCTTTACCTATAAGGGAAGGATCTGTTCAGGTTGTTGTTGGAAATATGGCATTTAAGAGAGGAAGAATCGGAGCATTATAATGGCAACAGTAAATGAGAGTATAACAATATTTAAGGGAGCAACCAAGCTTAATTATTCAGGACTTATAATGGTTGAGACTAATGATAATATTGTTAATCAAGCAGATTTTGATATGGAAGCAGATGCAAATGTTACTACAGGATCAGTTATTGATTTTAAAAAAAGTGATGAGAGTACAACTATTTTCTCTGCAAAAGTTAAGGAGATAAAAGAGTTATTTATGTGGGGGGTTAATGCTAAAACTAATGGGTATGAATTGTTAAATACTCGTGTTGAGCAAGTGTATACAAATGTGAGTCCAGAGTTTATTGTTCAGGACGTGATTGATAATTATACAGTTAATTTGACTTATGATAGTACTTATGCATCAGGGATTGTTCTTGATAAATATATTGCTCAAGCTTACGGAATTGATGTCATTCTTGATATGATGACAATGATTAATGCAAGACTCAGAATTGATTACTTGGATAATGCAACATTTGAAGAGAAAGGTGGAGTAAATAATGGTAGGACTTTCACAAATGGAACTGATATTGACTTGACTAATTGGGATACAGATGAAGATGCGATGTGCAATCATGTCAGAGTTATTGGAGGTTTTGAAAATATTGAAACTTCTCAGACAGTAACAGGAGTAGGGACAACTTTCACTTTGAGTCATAAGCCTGCAGGAACATTTATTGCTTTTACTAATGATGGAGGAACAGAGATCAGTCCTGAAGATTATACTGTAAATGCTGATGAGTCACAAGTTGTTTTTACAAATTCTCAAACAAATCCTTTTTTTGAATATAGTTATAATCGTCCTGTGGTTGTTGAGTACCAAGATGATGATAGTATAAATTCGTCTGCAGGAGAAATATTTAGGGAGATATCTGCTCCTTGGCTGAATACCAGAACGGTTGCTCTTCAGTATGCAAGAAGTTATGTTGATGAAAGAAAGAATCCTTTAGAAACTGTCATGGGTACAGAACCAGGGCTTAATTTTGATATACTTCCAAATGAAATAATTGTTGTTGATGATCCGGTACGTGGAAAAACTGCTCAAGAAATGGTTGTAACAGTTATTAGGAGAAGGCCTGCTGAAGGAGTTACTGAGTATGAGATGGGTCCACGTTTATCTGTTTATTATGATTGGGCTGCAGAAGTTCAGGACAGGATTAAAAAGATTGAAAGAAGAATTACAAATGAAGATGATATAAGTTTTGCAAGATTCTTTGCACATCTTATGAACACAGAACTTACTCTTACGCTTACTCAGCAATATGCAAGCCCAAATAATAGTGCTTTAACAGATCATATAACTCTTGGAATAGTTAGGGCTGATAGGAATACTGAGCCAGATTGTGCAAGAAATAGTAATACTGGAACCTGGAGCGGAACAGGAATAGGTGGAAGTCAGTATGTGAGTGATGGAGCAAGACTTCATGCAGGAAACTTTAATGGAAGTGATAGGAAAATAACTGTTTCTGATGATTCAAGTATTGATCTTACAAGCGATTTCACTATTGGTTTCTGGGTTAGAGTCACACCTTTGCCTGGAGCAGAGAAATATTTGCTTAATAAATGGGATGGAATTGATGGATATGCTTGCAGAATAACAGCCAGTAATACCGTTGAATTGTTATATAGTGCCTTGGGTGTTCCTAATACTATTGCAACAACATCTGCTCTTACAAACAACGTATGGCATCATATTGCCTTTGTTAAGTCAGGAACAGATCTTATTGCTTATTTTGATGGAGTTAGTGATAATACTGATACCGGCGCAGCATCAGCAGGATTTAATAGTAATGATCTTGTAATAGGAAATTATAGTACAAACTGGTTTGATGGAGACTTGGATGAGTTAAGGATATATGATGATGTGGTTAGTGCAGCAAACATTTTAGATATCAAAAATAAGGAACAATATTTGGCAGATCTTGTTTGTTATCTTGCAATGGATGATCCAGTAACAGATGATAATTGGGGTTCGAAGGTGAATATAACATGACGTTAATGAGTACACTTTTTACAAAGCTTAAGGCAGACTTGAAAGTAGATATGGAAGCAATATTTCTTTATGGTGCTGCAGGAATAGGAACTACTACTCCAACTATTTCAGATACTCAGCTTGATAGTGAAGTGTTTAGGGGTGCGATTGATGATGTTGATCAGAGTCAGGCAGATAGTATTACTGTAAGTTTACAGATTGAGCCATCTGAAGGTAATGGTTTTAGTATGGGAGAAGGAGGAGTTTTTCTTGAAGGAAGATATCCTGTTGATAATTGTGATACTTCGGACTGGAGTGATAGTGCAGATATGACAACGAGTTTGAATAATACAACTTTTTATGAAGGAACTGGATCTCTTGATATTACTAAAGATGATACTAATACTGATACTGCAAGCACATCAAAAACGACAACATCCCAAGATTTCACAAGTAAACAATTCACTATCTTTATTTATATTAAAGATGCAGCAGCACTTGCAAAGCTTACTGCAACTGATGCTCTTACTATTCGTTTTGGAAGTGGGGCTGGAGATTATTATCAGTGGACTAAAGATGCAGCAGATCTTGCAGTAGGATGGAATGTTGTAACAAATCTTAATTCAGGTAATGCTGATAGCACAACTGGAACTCCTGTATTAGCTGCAATGGATTATACTTATGTTGCTCTAAAAGCAACTGCAGCAGGAATAACTTGGAGTGCAGGAGATTTTATAATGGATGATATAAGGCTTGTTGGTGGAACAATGTATATAAGAAATACTTTGATCCCAATAAATAAGACAGATGATATCAGGTTATATTATGATTTTAATGTAGCAATGGATATCACGGAGGGATAAAATGACGGTAAGAGTAGTACAGGGTGGAGCAGTATTTGATACAAATAGTACTCTTCCTTTTGGAGATTTTAATGATACTTATAGAGCTTTAGATGCGCCAGTTGGTGCAACAATATTTTGGAATAAGACACCAAGTTGGGGAACATTAAGTACAGGAACAGCAGATACAGATACAGCAAATAAACTTGAAGATTCTGGTGCAACATTTGAGAGTGATGGTATACTTCCAGGAATGATTATTCAAAATACTACAGATGGAACTTTTGGAATTGTTGATACTGTTGATGGTGAGGATACAATAACAATCAAAGCAGATACTCAGGCCGGAAGTAGTGCAACAGATGTGTTTCCTGATGGTAATGAGAATTATGAAATTTATGGCATATATGAATTAGGAGATGCATGGTATGAATATGGAAATATTACATTCAGTGATGCAAACAGTCCTTTGAATGGAAAAACGATTCCTGATTATAATGGGGAGAATAGGTTTATCAAAACTGATGTTACAAGCAGCACAGAAAGTGCAGGAGTACCTCATACTCACTCTGGAACAACAGGAAACAGTGGAGCAAATGTTGGTGGTGGAGTAACTCATGGTGTAGGAACAGGACAGCATACTCACCCATTTACAAGTGGAAACGGAAGCGTGATTGGTGAACCAAAGAATGTAACTTTGGTATTGATAATGAAGATAAAATGAGCGGAGATAAAAATTATACAAAGATACTGGAAGCTTTAGAAGTAATTCATAATAGGTTTCCTGATATGAGATTCGGACAAGTACTGCAGACAGCACTGGACAACAGCAAGAAAAGAAACAATGTTGACTTTCATGATATTTCGAGTAAAGAATTTTTAAAGATCCTTGATGGTTTTAAGGTAATTAATGAAGAAGCAAGAAAGAGATCTTTAAAGGTTAAACAAAAGCTTATTGAAAAAAGAAAACTAAGGGTTACTGGAAGCAGATTAATGAAGTGAGGTTATGTTTATGGCAGCGAAAAAGATAAGTTTGATTGATAGCAGGGAAACTCGAGATGCAATATTTGATATTAAGAGTATGGTTTCAGATTTGGCTGTAAAGTTTGAGAATTTAAAAGTGAAGACTGAAAGTCATGAGGGAAAATTGGATAAGCAGGAGAATAAGATTTTGAATATCATGATTAAGCAGGGTGCGCAGACGACTTGGGATAAGATTAAGAGTGGGGTTATTTATGTTCAGAGTTGTGCTTGTGGTGCGATGTTTACTTATATACTTATGAAATTAATATGATATAAAATGGAGGTTATCATAATGGATCAAAGCGAAAGAGGAAAGTTAAATATTGAGGATTTGAAGAAGTTAGGTAAGAGTGCAGGTATTGCTTTTGGTGGTGCGGCACTTGTTATTGCAGGAGAGATTGTTCTTCCAGGACTAAAGGATATTATTGATGTTAGTTATTTGGATGCAGTATTTTTGGCAGCTTCTTCTTGGTGTGTTAATTTCGGAATGAAATTATGGAAAAAATAGATCCTTTTTTTCTTTATTTTTTATATTTTCGATTTCTGAAAAGATTTATATATCAGTTATCCTTTAGAAAAAAGTGATTAGAGGATAATTATCCTTAATTATTTTTTAATTAATTTGAAAAAAGAAAAGAAAAAGAACCAAAAACACAACCGCAAATGATGTTAAGATTCTTTCTCTATATAAAACCTTTGATTTAAGCTATTTTGAAGTATAATAAAATATAATTTTTATATAATTTTTAAGCTGAAAAGAAAGGTTTTGTTGACTATTTTCAATTGAATTAATTAAAAATTAATTAACAAAATATTGGAGATGATATGAATGGCAAGAACAAAAAGTTATAAAATAGTGAAAACAATA
>CAZZGN010000003.1:0-34327 GCA_964654165.1 uncultured Methanosarcinales archaeon
TGACACCAAGTAAAAATTCCATAATATAGCTGAATATGCCAATAGCTCAAGTATGTGGCCAATTGCATAACACACTCCATGGTTAGTAATAAAAAGAAAATGCATATTGCTTGCGAGAAGCAACATAAAAGCTATAGCAATAAGTAATGTTTCCTTTTTTCTGTTTTTTCTGTAATTATCTATAAAATGCCATGAAAGAAATGCAAGGTAAATTGTTGAAAATAAGAAGAATATTTGTAATGAGTTTCTACTTACGAAAACCCCAATAAGTGAAACAGTAAGCAACAACCAAAGAAGTTTTTCTTTATATGTTTTAAATGTGGTAAACGTTAGTATAACCAATCCAGCTGTCATAAACAAAATATGTGTGTAAATTCCCAATACATTGAAAAGATGTATCGATTGTATCTTCATCACATTACAAATGTGTTCATTTGCTTTAGTTATTGTAAGGATGTTAAAAATAGATTGGATAAAATATGAAATGGATATGAGAAAAAATGCTATACTAAATAATTTAATATTTTGTTGAGATGTTTTTTTGTATATTTTAATTCCAAATAAGGCTATCATTAAGCATATGATGGCGAAAACTAGCTCTAATACTGCGTCATAGCCAAAAAACCAGCTTGGAGAAAATAGTGTGAAAGACATCTTAACAATTGTGAATATTTCTTCATTTATATATTTTATGAAGTTTTACTCAGATTTTAGCTTTATAGCATTTATAAGCTAGTTAATAATTATTATTAATTGAGGTGGTTTTTATGGAGAATGAATTTTTTGAAGATTTGATTGTGAATATACAATCTAGTGTGAGTGATGATTTATATGCAGAAGATTTTTTGAATATGGTTCTTGATGCAGGAGGGATATCAGCTGAAGAAGAAGGTTTTATGAAAGGCTACAATATGGATTCATATTGACCGAAAGGTATAATAAGCTCGTTCTAATTGTTCTCTTAAATGAGATATAAAGATTTTGAATTAGATGATTTTCAGATAGATGCGATAAAATATATTGATAACAACAAGAATGTTGTTGTTTCTGCTGGAACCGGAACTGGAAAAACGTTAGTTGCAGACTATCTTATAGACAAAGCAATAAAGAATAATAAAAGAATTATTTATACTTCTCCAATTAAAGCACTTTCTAATCAAAAATTTAAAGATTTTAGAAATGAACATGGCAAAGATAAGATAGGTTTGTTGACAGGGGATTTAGCTGTTAATGCAAATGCCCAGATTTTGATTATGACAACTGAAATCTACAGAAACATGCTTCTTTCTAAAGATCCAATATGCGAGACAATAGCATATGTTATTTTTGACGAAATACATTTTATAAATGATATTGAACGTGGAACTGTTTGGGAGGAGAGTATAATTTTCTCTTTGCCTTCAACAAAAATGCTTGCTTTATCAGCCACAATCCCCAATGCAAATGAATTATGCGATTGGATTGGAAGCTTACGTAATGAAAAAGTTGAATTAGTTTATTATGAAAAAAGAGCTGTTCCTTTAAATCATTATTTTTTTGAGCATTTTTCAGGATTGTTTCAACGTGAAAAATTAAGTTCGAAGATGGATGAATTAAAATCTTATTCCAGAGATCCATTTCAAAGAAGAAGAGGAAAAAGAAGAAAAGTTAGGTTACATTCTCCAGATATCTCAAAAAATCAATATCTTGAATTAGTAAGAACTATGAAAGATAAAGAATGGTTGCCGTGTATATTTTTTTCTTTTTCAAGAAAAGCATGCGAACAGAAAGCTGAATTGTTGTCGAAGAAAATGAATTTTCTTAATCCAAGTGAAAGAGAAAGGATAGTTAAATTATTCCCTAAATATTTTAATGCTGATGCGAATAAATTAAAATCTGTTCAATTAGTCAAGGCTGCATTATTAAAAGGAATTGGAGTACATCATGCAGGTTTATTGCCTGCGTGCAAGGAAATTGTTGAGGATCTTTTTGGGGAAGGTGTGTTAAAAGTATTGTTTGCTACAGAAACTTTTGCTGTTGGAATAAATATGCCGGCAAAGTCAGTTGCTTTTAGTTCTATGGAGAAATATGATGGTGTAAATTTTAGGTTTTTGAATACAAAAGAATATTTTCAGATGGCTGGTAGGGCTGGTAGAAGGGGAATAGACACAGTTGGTTATGCAGTCACTTTAGTTGAGCCGGATTATGCGGAAATTGATAAGATGATGTACATAACTGATAAAGATACTGACCCAATACAAAGTCAATACACTTTATCTTATAACACAACTATTAATTTACTAAAAAGTCATGATGCTAATGAGATAGAAAAGATATTGAAAAGCAATTTTGATTATTATATGAAAAAAAGAAAAGATTCTCATGTTCGAATTATGGCTACATTCAACAACCAAGTTAAAAGATTGAAGAAATTAAATTGCATTGATGAAAATATGAAAGTTTTACCTAAAGGACAATTTATGTCATATATTTATTCTAATGAAATTTTAACAACTGAAATAGTTTTCTCGGGAATTTTAGATAACCTAAACCCAATTCAAATTAATATCTTAATTGCAGCAATTGCTTATGAAGGAAGGCAGAATGATTATTTTTCTTTTCGAGGTGCTGAAGGAGAATACAAAAGATTATCGAAGTTAGTATTAGGAAATGCGCTTGTAGATAAGGATTTGAATAAACTATCTTTGAAAAGAATGGTAAATATAGTTTCTAAGTGGTCTAATGGTTGCGAGTTTTCTGAGCTGATGGAGTACAGTAATTTACTTGAAGGAGATTATATAAGATTATTTAGACAGATTATGGATAGGGTACAGCAAATTTTGAAAGCAGGAGTAGATCATGAATTACAGGAAAAATTGGAAGAATGTTTGAAGTTGTTGGATAAAGGAGTTGTTAGGGTTGAGTTCTGATTTTTAAGTAGTAAATTTTATAAATAACTAGCACTTCCCTAGCTTCATGCCTGATTCAAAAGAGACTTTGGATAAACTTGTGAATAATCTTTTAGATTTAGCTCCTAAGGACTTTGATTTGAATGAGTTTTCTTCTGAAAGAGGATTTGAGAATTTTTCTTCTTTTGTGAAAGGTCTTAATGTAGGTTATCATAGATCAACAGAACTGTCTCCAGAAGTAATACAGATGCGAGGAGATTTCCTTGATTATGTAACTAAAAATATTGTCGTTAAGTATGTAGAAAAATATGGTGCTATAACTGAAAAAGAACTTCTTAAAGGACTTATACAATTTGTTAATAAAACATCAAACAATAATTATTCTGAATTAGTAGAAGGGCATAATTTGTTTATAAAACAAACTAAACCTTTCAACATGAACTTAAAAAGTAAAATAAAGGAATTTGGTTTACGCTCGGAGGGGGTTTATTCATTTATGACAGATAAAGATAATTATGAATATGTTTTTAAGAACGCATCACAAAAAAATATTTATTTCAAGGATGCTGAAAGGGCAAAGAAATATTTCGAAGCCAATCTCATAACGAAAAAGCCATAATTCGGTAAGTTTATATGTATATTTCTAATACAAGACTGTTATGGATTATATAGAATTAAATGCGTTTCTTAAGAAGAAAGGAATTGCTTCTACAGGTGGACAGGCTAAAATATTGATAAGGTCAGGTGTTGTTAAGGTTAATTCTGAAGTTGAGACTAGAAATAGGAAGAAATTAATTTCTGGAGATGTTGTTGAAGTTAATGGGGAGAAATTTAAAATATAAAACGCCCGTGCTGGGATTTGAACCCAGGCCCTCCAGATCCGCAATCTGGCGCATTATCCATGCTATGCTACACGGGCAATAAAGAGAAGTGTTTCTAAGAAGTTTATAAATTTATATAAAAAAGAAATAAATTACTCAATTTTTAAGGCTTTCATGATTTTATTAAGTTTTTCATTAATTAAATCAAGATCCCTGTCAGATGTCTTATTAGAACTTTCTTTGTCATTCTTTCTGAAACATTCACTACAAAAAACTGGTTTGTTTGAAGTTGGTTTGAAAGGAACTTCACACTCTACACCACAGGATGCACATGTAACCTTAGTTTTTTGGAAATCTTCTCTGCCTCTGCTAGATCTTCCGTCCCTTCTACTAGGGCCTCTTCTAGGTGAGGATGTATCTCTGGATCCCCCCTTATATTTTGATTGATCGAATCTTACCATCTTGTGTGGGGGTAAGTTAGGGTATATAAGCTTATGTAAATCACTGTTTTATAGAAAGTGTTGAAGGTGACTTCCTTCCAACAGGCGGAACATCTTTTACTTCAAAGCCTACCCTCTTCATATTCTTTCTAACAAATTTTGCACAAGAATATGTTGTTAATATGCCAGATTTCTTTAATAATTTATATTCTTCTTTGAAAAAATCCTCTGTCCAAAATTCTGGCATCTTTTTTGTTGAGAATGGATCGTGGAATATGAAATCGAATTTTTCTTTTAGGTTTTTTATTGTTTTTACTGCATCTCCAAGAATTAATTTGATTTTAATATTATCTTTCTCATATTCATGGTTTTTTGCAACTTCCTTTATTATTTCATATGAATCAAAATCTGCATTTATTTCTAAAATTTTATTTAAAATTTCTTTATCCAATTCTAAAGCTATTATTTCAATTTCGCAATTCTTCAATTCATCTATTGCAGCTGCAGAATTATAACCTAAGCCAAAACAAACATCAAGAATCCTTATTTTACCTTTTATTTCATAATTTTCTAGAGATGGAAGGATGAATTTCTTCAATGCTTCTTCCTTAGCTCCTGATACAGAATGATATGTTTCATCAAATTCTTTATTATGGAAAGTGATTGATGAGTCTTTTGTTATGATTTTTCTCATTTATCTACTTGAGTGAGAATTACCTTTTTATGTGTTTCTGTTAAAAACTTTTTCCCTATATTGTCATATTCTATAGCAATCCCAGTTGAGATAAGATAAGCAGAAGGACCATGTAAAACTTTTATTTTGTGATCAAGATTATGCCAGATTAATTGGTCATCTAAAGCTTCTGAATATGGCACTGTATCTAATACAACTACCTGATGCAGATTGTGTACCTTAATTAAATCTCTGTGGATGTAAGGGGCCCTCATATGAGTGTTATCCATCACAACTTTGATATTAAATTCAACACCTTCTGCTGAATGTTCTTCGTTGTATCTAAGTCCTTCTTGATTTCTTATATAAGCATGACCATCACCACTCCCTCCTGTGTTGAATTTATCATCTGGTAATATTACATAAATATCAGCTTTCTTTATTCCCCTTTTTACAAGGTCATCTAGATGCTTGTCGAGAGATTCTGCCTTACCTCCCGTGGCACTTCCTTCATCATTTCTAAATTTGAATTCGAGTGGTTCTAGGAATCTTAGACCATTTCTTTCGGCAAATCTTTTTGAACTGTGATAAGCACCTTCATCTACACAATCTACAAAAAATTCCTTATGGATACCTGGTTCTGATTCTTTCAATCCGTTTAAATGTTTATCAAATGGAAGGAGAAGATCAAAATCAATGTTATTTCTCGGAATATTAAGTTTGTTTGTTAAATAGTCTATCATATCATATTCCATTCCATTAATTTTTATGAGTCCTTCTTGCGGATTAATACTTGTAAAATTTAAGAAAGATTCTTTTGTAAGTTCAGGCATCTCTTTTCTAGCATGTTCGTGTAAATAGATTAAAGAATGTGCACCTGCAATAGAGAAATCTTGAATAACCTGTTTTAAAACATGTGTCTCCCACAGACCTTTTTCGTGAAGTGCTTTCTCATGATTATGATTCCATTCATATGATGATTTTCTCGTAGCATAACATATATGTGCAGCCCCAGCATCATTAAAGAATTCTATCATACTTCTTGCCTTTCTTAGTTGTCTATCTGGGAGATTTTCAGCTATGATCATTTGTGAACCTGTTTTTGATTCAAAATCAGGAGTAACGAGAGGTTTTAGTTCATTTAACAATGTATACATTTGATCAAGAACACCATTTAAAGTTTCTCTTTCAAATCTACTTCTAAGTCTTGCAATATTTCTTTCCCATTCTTTTGCGTTTATGAGTAGTGTACGATATAAATTCTGAGCATAACTATCATATATACGGGTATCTTGTGTTAAATAGACTATTTTTCCTTTGTAATCCCCACCCAAAACTTCTTTTGCTGGTCTGGATACTCTATTTTCATTATCTAAGTAGAGTTTTCTCATGTCTGCAAGATTTGGAGGCATTATAACTTTAAATCCGAAATTTTTTTCTAAATGATTCCTTACTACATGGCTAAAAAGTGTAGAAGTTTTGCCCCATCCAGCTACAACTATCTCTTTTTCTTTCAATGCTCACTCCCCCAATGTCATAATCTA
This sequence comes from uncultured Methanosarcinales archaeon, assembly GCA_964654165.1. Classification (GTDB taxonomy): domain Archaea; phylum Nanobdellota; class Nanobdellia; order Woesearchaeales; family CAZZGN01; genus CAZZGN01. The sequence continues at coordinate 6,367 of CAZZGN010000003.1, forward strand.
CTTGAAAGTGATACTTATTTATAAAATTTACGGGAATTAATAGTCTTTTAGGTTAATCTGCCCCTTTCTCTTATTCTCTTTTACAACAGCCACTTTTTCACCAACTTGTCTTTTAACGTCAGCTGCTAATTTTTTGCCTAGAATTTGATTTAATGTTGAAATGTCAACTTTTTTAACATCGGAGACTTCCTTTATCTTATTTCTGAATAAAGATCTAGCACGAACTCTTCCAATGTTCTTGAATTTCAATAATGGCAGTAATTCTTCTTTTACGCCATATTTCAGCCTTACTCTTAATTTTCTAAACTCAGAAATTAAACTATGTTGCTTTTTTATTCTGCAGATTTCTTCTGAAGCATATAATAACCAATCAGCTATGTTTAATTTGGCCTTAATTTCTCCTGGACGTATATTGAATTTTTCTAATAAGTTCTCTTCGTCTATTTCGTTTGTCCATTCTTTCATAAACAAAGCTGTTTTAATTGAATTCATATATTCTTGATACTCAAAATCATACATTGTTGGTTCTAGATCTATCAAACAATGATCAAATTCTAATAAAGCTTCTTCGACATATTCCATGTCTGCATTTCTTGTTGACAATAAAGGACGCATCTCCAAAGTATGGCTAATCATTTGTAAGAAAGAAAAATCTTCAACTTTCTTTGCTTTTGTTCTTTCTGTGCATTCCATTATGTAATTTGCCGTTAGTGGGTCGAGGTATAATTCAGTTACCCTTTTTCCCATTGTTGTTGATTTATATTTGATTGTTCCATATTCTTCTGCTGATAAAAAACCATCATTTGTATCACTACTTTCAATAAACTTCCATTCTTCTAATTGATGAAGCATTTTTTCGATTATGAATTTTAATTTTTCCATATCTTCAAATTGAAATGCCCAAAATGTTTTTGAGAAAAAATCAAAAATTTTATCTTTAGCATTTAGGTATTTTGATGAGATTAAACTTAATAAGTACGTTCTCAGAACTGGTTCAACAGCAAGTTTTGAAAAAATTTCTTCTGGTTCTCCGTTTATGTAACGTTCTTCTATTTCTTCTGCTTCACTTTCTGTACTTGCTACAGAAATTGCTTCTCCTTCTTTGTCATATTTTGGCCGACCTGCACGACCAGTCATTTGCATATATTCTAAGACTGGAATAAACTGCATTCCTCTGTGGCCAAAACGTCTTAAATCTTTCATGATTACTCTGAAAGCTGGTAAGTCTAATCCAGCTGCTAAAGTTGGCGTGGCAGCAATGACTTTTATATTTCCCGTTCTGAAATTATCTTCAATTAATTCTCTTTGTTTTGATGTTAAACCTGAATGATGAAAAGCTATGCCTTTTTTTATGCAATTGCCAAGCCTAATGCATTGTTTTGTTGGTTTTGATAAGACTTTTAGAATTTCCTCTGAAAGATTTATTAATTCTATATTCTTTATTTTTTTGGCTATATCTTCCGCAGTTTTTTCTGCTCCACGTTTTGTATTTGCGAATATGATTGCTTGTTTTTTCTTTTGTATTGTGTCCAAAGCTAGAGAAATTGTGCTGTTGTTATGATTGTCAATTTGAAAGCCTTTCATTGCTTTTGGAAAAAGAATAGGGTATTTAAGATTATCCGCGTGAACTCTAGGGGTTGTATACCACTTTATAGTAGTCTATTTCGAAAGGTTTATATTCTATTTTACTATACCTGTATAAAATGTTGGGCAAAAAGGCTAATGCTGCGGTTGTTGTTCTTATAATCATTATAATCGTATTAATCATAATCTGGATAGTCGAAGCAGTAAATAGGGGAGAATGTAAATCTGATTTGGATTGTGGAGCAGAACATTATTGTGATGTTCATCGTGATTGTAAAAAGATACCAGTGATAGAGAAAACCATTTCACCTGTATTAGTAGAAAAAAAATATAATTTTACACTACCTTCTATATTGCTGGGATTAGCAATTATTGTAGGTGCAGCTATACTGAAAAATCGAAGAGATCAGGAAGATAATTTTCAACCTGAACCAATTGCACAAGAACCTCAACCACTTCCAAAATTTCAATATGAACCTATAACATATAAAACTAATACACTCGTAGGTGCGATTGTAGGTGGGATAATAGTTTGTGTTTTCTTGTTGATTCTATTATTGATTTTGTGAGAAACACGTATCGTAGAAATCACATTGTCCAGTGGACCACTTGCATAATCCGGAGGGTTTTTTTTGATAATCTATTTTATCATTAGTTTCTGTTGAAGCATGTATTTGTTCAATTTCAAATTTGGCTTCTTTGATAAGCGTTTCATCCGCATCTAGAAAAACTTCTTTATCTTTTAAGAAGAAAATTCCAACTTTATTAGGCATTTTATTGAAACGTTCAAAATATAATAATGTGTAAATAGATAATTGTAATTTATAAGCGTCAGTCATCTTTGATGATTTAGAAGTTTTATAGTCCATTATGTATGTTTTGCCATCCCTTTCTTCTATTGCATCAATAAAACCCATAACTTTGTACGTCTCTGATTGAAATTTTTCTTCTGTTAATGGTGTCAGTTTTTGAAATGCCTGTCTGTACTTTAAACCAGAGTCAATTAAAGGTTTTAATCTTTTAATTAAATGATCTGCAAAATTTAAGACCATCATCATTGTTTCATCAAAATAAAAATTTAATTGTTCTTGAGTTAGTTTCAATTCGTCAAATTTAGCTTTGTTTTTTTGCCATGTATCAACTAAATGTTCTTGGAGAAAGTTTTTTATTTTTTCTTCGTAGTTTTCTTCGTCAATCTCTGCAATATCTTTCTCGAAGAATTCTTCTAATACTGTATGTGCGATATTACCTCTAATAAGGTGGATAGAAGGTGATGTAGGTAGTTTTTCTATATATTGATAATAATATTTTCTAGGACATTGTTTGTATGTGTTTATAGAACTTGGACTTTGTATTCTTCCCATTTTATTTTCTTGGGTTAAGAGGTTGTATAAAAAAGTTGTTTATTTACGCTAATATCTTATTGTCGGTGGAGTGATTGAATAAGCTTTTTCTATATTTTTGATGATCGAACTTAAATCAGCTTTTTTAAACCCGTTGTAAATAAAATTGTATGTTATTAAAAATGGAGAGTGAAAGCTAATCTCGGGAGTTATGATATCAAATCTTGTAAGAGCGATTCTTCCAAGATTTATTGCAACGGCGGCTCCTGCAACCCCTAAACTAATTGTAAAAGCATTCATATCTGTATATTCACTTATAGTTTTTGCAACTAAATCTCCACTCCAACCCATTCCCACTGTTATTCCTTGGGAAACAATTGTGACAAGGGAGCTTATTGTTGTTGTGATTTTTGGATTGTATTTTGATTTTCTTTGTACTTTGGGAAGTTGCACGCCCACATAATAATGTGCCAAAAAGTTTTTCAATGTCAGCGGTCTGTATTCCTTCATATAATAAGGAAATAATTAACCCCTATTTATATCTTTTACTACTAAATAATGCTCTTTGTCCGTTTTTTAGCAAGTTTTTTTATATAAGAGATTTTCCCGTTCTTACATGACAATTAAGGAAAATGTTATTAAGCTTAAGAAAGATGTATTTGTTCTTGCTGTAACAAAAAAAAGAACAGCAAATGAAATAAATGAAGCAATATCTTCAGGAGTAGATGCGATTGGAGAAAGTCAATTAAAGGAATTTCTTGATAAGAAGGATGATATTCTTCCATGTAAAAAACACTTCGTAGGCCATATACAAAGCAATAAGGCGAAAAAGATTGTTGAAGAATTTGATGTCATTGAAGGTATAGATTCTTTTAAAATAGCAAAAGAAATAGATAATTCAGCAAGAAATTTGGGGAAATTGCAGGAAGTTTTTTTCCAAGTTAATATTGGCAGGGAAGACAGCAAATATGGTATGCTTTTAGAAGAAGCTAAGGAATTTTATGGAAAACTATTAAAATTTACAAATATAAAAGTTACAGGTATTATGTGTATTCCACCTTTTGATGAAGATCCAAGACCTTATTTTAGAAAAATGAAAGAATTATTTGATGAACTACCTGTAAAAAAGTTATCTATGGGTATGAGCGATGATTTTGAAATCGCAATAGAAGAAGGTGCGACGGAAATAAGAATTGGAAGGGCAATTTTTGGCGAGCGAATTTGATTATAGGTAATAGAAATATTTTTATATTCTTAAGTAAAAAGTAGTTTTATGAAGAAAGGATACGTAAAAACTGGCATTTATATCGCTCTTATAGCCTTTTTGGGATATTTAACCTCATGTAAAGATCATGGTGATAAATCACAAAATTCAGAACAAACTACAAGTTCAATTGATTCGAAGTTTCAAAGTGATTACTTAATTCCTCATGATACACTTGTACACCTACCAAGAGATTTTAGAATATCTCTTGAAAGGTTTATCGATACGTACAATGAAGCTTCAGACTCTTTGGTACAAAATGGAGTTGTAATTGCACAACAGCTCTGGAATTCGACGGGAATAATAGGACATTATGTTTCAGATACTTCTAATTATGAAAAAAGACAGGAATATTATCAAAAAATATTGCCAGCATTCATTGCATTTGAAAACTTTAAAGCACAAATAAATGGAAATCAAGATTCTTTATTAACCGCTTATAACCAATTTGATTCACTTACTCGGGGATTAAGACCCAAAGAATTAAAATAAGCCCCTGGGGAGAGTTGCACTCCCGACCTTCTGCTTACGAGGCAGACGCAATAGCTACTATGCTACAAGGGCATTATAACTTAGCAATGATGTCGTCTTTATTCTTCAAAGTCGATTGGCAGTCCTTGCAAACAATGTGCTTTTTCCCTTTCTTATTTTTTATATAAGTTCCCAAGGGTTTTTTTAGGAATGTCGTTTCGACCTTTTTAGAGCATATATCACATTTCATTTTTACTTGGAATGCAGTTTGTTTTAAAAGTTTAATTATTTGCTATATAGAAAATAAAAAAGATTTATATCTTAATTGTATTTAACAAGAAAAATGTATGGAAAAAAATTCCCTCTTAGAAAGATAAATCCGAATAACCCTAATTATGAATGGTTGAATAAAAATTATCCTGGTCCTGTGCATTTAATTTTTATGCAGGGATTTTCGGCGGTTTCTCTTTCAAGTAAATATTACGATTTTGGTTTCAAATCTGGTTACTCTTTTCAAAATGATCTGGAATTTAACTGGCATTGGGACCTAAGGGAGCTTAGAAGAGTAAGAAAAATATTTTTGGATAAATCAAAAGATAATCTTGATTTTTTGAATAATTATTATTCAAATTGGGAAAAATTCTGTAATAAGAATATCAATGCTTATGAAAAAGCAGAAAAAATTAATTTTGCAGAATTATCAGATGATGAATTGTATGACCTTTATGAAGAATTGTATTCTGCAAATTCGGAGCAGGGTGCGCGTGGTTATTTAGCTGATCTTTCTTTGACAGCTGGTAGGGAAGATTGGTTAGCTGAATTTATTAAGAATTATACAAATGATGTTGAAACATTAACATTGCCTGTAATCCCATCATATTCTAATGAGGAAGCAATATCATTGAGAAAAATATGGATTGAAATTGAAGATAGTTTTGAAAATTATGATGATTTTGTAGATTATTTGAAAAAAAGTGATTTGTGGAATAAATTAGAGAAACATGCATCTAGTTATTATTGGGTTGAGAATAGCTATTTTTCAAAAGTATTAGACGCAGATTATTTTGCGAAAAAATTATTTGAGATAAATGTTTTTCCTGATATTGAAAAAAAATTAAATGATAATAAAAAAAAGAAAGAAATTTTACTAAATAAAATTGGAGACAACTATCTTAAAAATATCATAAAATTATCAGAGTTATTAACCCATGTTCAAGATTATAGAAAAATGGTTGCAGTTAGATTTTCTCATTTTTTTTATAATTTTATTGAAGAATTTTCTAAAAGAACTGGTATTAAGAAAGAATTGTTTTATCATGCAGTTAATCCTGAGATGAAAGAGATTTTATCTGGAGATTTTGATTTATCAATTCTTGAGAAAAGAGCTGTTAAAAATTTCATATACATATTCCCAGAAGGATACATGATTTTTTCTGGTGATGAAGTTGATGAATATGTTAATAAATCTGATTTTATTGAAGATGTAAGCGGTGTGAATGAAGTAAAAGGAGTTCCAGCTTGTCATGGCATTGTTAGAGGAAATGTTAGATTGGTTTTTGATGCGCTGAATGATAAGTTCAAAAAAGGAGAAATATTAGTAACTAACAATACAACACCTGATTTTGTTCCTTTGATGAAGAAAGCTGCTGCAATAGTTACTGAACAAGGTGGCATAACAACACATGCTGCTATTGTTTCTAGAGAATTGGGTGTGCCTTGTGTTATTGGAACAAAGATAGCCACTCACGTTTTCAAAACTGGTGATAAAGTTGAAGTTGATGCGGATAAAGGAATAGTCAGAAAGATTTAAAAGTAGTTTATTTCTCCTTAAACTTATGGAAGAACTATTAGAACGAGCTAACAAAGTATATTGGGAGAATTTTGATGGCGAAACGTATTTTGAGAGAGCCATATTCTTATCATGGTATTGTTCAATAGGTGATTGTAAATTCTGTTATATGTCAACACAGAAAAACAACGTAAAAGATCCTAAATTAGCAAAAAGAACTTTAGCATCCTTGTATGCAGAAGCAATAATAGCTAAACATCTAAATTGGAAAATCGGCTTCCTATCTGGGGGTTATGGTGTTTATGATTATGAGCAGGTTGCAGAAGTTGCAAAGAATGTTATGAAAATAACTGGTTACAAGCAAATTTTGAATATAGGTGTAATTCCTGAAGATAAACTTCCTTTATTTTCTCCTTACGTTGAAGGAATATGTGGAAGTGTGGAAACGGTTAACAAAGAATTACATACAAAAGTCTGTCCATCTAAACCTTTAGAACCAATTGAAAATATGTATTCTTATTGTGAAGGATATAAGAAAATAATGACTTTAATAATTGGTTTGGGTGAAACTTTAGATGATTTTCCTTTGCTTGTTAATTTCATTGAGAAAAATAAAATTGAAAAAATAGTTGTTTATGCTCTCAACCCGATACAGGGCACAGTGTTCAGTAAGGGACCAGAACCAGATTATTATTTAGAATGGCTGGCTAAAATAAGAATTGCTTTTCCAAAATTAATAATTGTTGCAGGTGTTTGGACAAGTAGATTAGATTATCTTTCTTTAATGCTTAAAGCCGGAGCAAATCATATAACAAAATTGCCAGCTTGGAAAGTTATTGGAACTGATAAGGCTTTAAAGATTAAAGAGGAAATGGAAAAAGCCGGTAGAACTTTTGTTTCATCTTTTTCTGTTCCAAAAGCTGACTGGGAAAAAGAAGTTCAAGATTTAGATGATAAAGAAGTTATTCTTGAGAAGATTAATGAATATATAAAATAAGAGGAATTACTTCCTCTTTACAACAAAGTAATATATTATTGCAGTCAAGATGCTGAAAATTACAGCAGCTATTGTCCACAATACCTTGTGGCTTGTTTCCATTTTCTTTTGAGTTGTAAATATATCATAAATAACCCAAACTGCACAGATTAAGCCAACTATTCCCCAAATACCATAACCCATATTTATCCCCCCTTCAAATTAAATGGACTAATGATTTATATATTTTCTGGAGAATTACAACAAAATAAGGATCCCTATAGCCCAAATCAAAGCTTCGAAAGCAATTAAATATTTGTTTTTGAAATAATGTTTTGTCATGCTTCTGTACCCTTTCTTGTGAATATGGCGGGGATTGATGTTTCCATTATCTTTCTCTAGTTTTCTTAAACTATGTTCTTTTTTCGAAATGGGGTATAACAAAGGAATTCCAGAATATCTTCCTGTTATGAAATCTGATAATAAATGGCATTCTGTCGCAATGAAAAAAAGCAAAATTATTGGTAAGGAAATATATTTTGTCGGAACACCTACAACCAGTAACACTAAAGTTGCTAAAATCCAGAAGAAGGGGCTGTGTAACGGTGACGTATGGTGATTATGCATTTCTTTCTTTGACCACAATCCGCTTAAATCTGGTAGTAATGAGAAAAAAATGGCTAAGAGTATTAATTCTATGTTCATAGAAAAATAGTCAGGTCTTATGTAAGTCAATATTTTCAATATTATTATTCCCAAAAAACTATGTGATATTATATTCATTTTTTATAATGGTTTACAGTTTCCGTAAATCCCCATGGTTTAAGGTCTTCTTTTTTGTATCCGAGTTTTTCTGCTATTTCAATAATTGTTTTTTCATCTTCAGCTTCTATTTCTAATAAAGTCGGAACGTGTGAATATTCTTTAAGACTTGTATCAATTTCAACTTTTGCATTATCAAGTTTGTAAGTGATTCTTATTTTATAAAGTGTTATTTCTTCATCATAGCCAAGATTTATTAAAATTTTCTTCGTTTCTTCGAAATCCGAAATTTCAACTTCATATTCTTCTTTTATTTTTATATTTTCTTTCGAAATAGGCAATTTTAAAGTTAAATAAGATTTTCCACCCATCTTTCTCAATCTTAAAGTATTTTCATTTTTGAAAAAAGTGGAAATTACTTCCCCTTCAAATATCTTCTTCGCTCCTAAGTCTTCTAATTTTTTTATTATTTCTTCCTTATTTATATCAAGAATTTTGGCTTCAATTTCTTTCATACCTTTTTCTTGTTTGGGATAATTTATATTATTATCGGAAAGGTTTAAATACAGGTGTTTTTCTTCGCTAGTTATGGTTAAACTGATATTCTTTGATATGGATGGGACTTTGTATGAAGGTAATACGTGGGATTCTGTAGCAAGAAGTTTAGGAAATCAATGTTATGAAGAAGAACAAAAAACTGTTGAGAAATGGAAGAATAATGAATATAAAGACTATATTGAATGGATGGATGAAACAGTTAAAATTCATAAAAAATATGGTCTTACAAAGAAGAAATTTTTTGATATACTCAATTCTTTTGTATATCATGAAAATGTTGTAAACACAGTAAAAGAATTAAAAAAAAGAGGGTATAAGATTGCTTTGATTTCTGGAGGTTTTATGGAAAAAGCCAAAATTGCCATAGAAGATATGGGATTTGATCATGTATTTGCAGCTTGTGAATACATCTGGGATGAAGAAGGAAATATTGATGGGGCAAACTATACGGAATGTGATTATATTGGCAAAGTGCACCATATGCAACATATAATGGAAATCGAAAATTTAGAAAAAGAAGAGTGCGCTTTTGTTGGAGATGGACATAACGATGTTTTTTTAGCAAAGGCAGTGGGATTTTCTGTTGATTTTAATGGGGTTCCGGAACTGAAGGAAGTGACTAATAAATCAATTGTGAAATTTGAAGAACTTCTTGAGATATTCAAATAATTATTCATACCTCAAAGCAAACTCACTATCGTTCGTAGCTTTGAGAATACTCATCTCACTCGTACCTCAAGGCATCTACAGGTTTTAAATGAGATGCTTGTCTTGAAGGAAAATATCCTGAAAACATTCCAACGAGGAATGAGAATAATAAACAGCCAACTATCAACCACCATGGAAAAGATGGCTGTAAAGAGGAATAACCAGAAGCTGCTGCTATATTACCGCCTGCTTTTGCAACTAGATACCCAAAGAATATGCCAATCGCTCCACCTATTGCACCTAGTAATCCTGATTCAATGAGGAAAACTATTTGGATTGTTCTATTTTTTGCTCCTATTGCCTTCATCACACCAATTTCACCTGTTCTTTCAAGAACTGAAGTATACATTGAATTGGCTATGTTTATTGCACTCACAACAACAGATATTAATGCAATAAGTACCAAAACTCCGTTAAGGACATCAATAATATTTGTGAAGACAGCTATTGCATCTTCAAATGTTTGCACAGTAAAATCTTCTTTGCCCTCATCAAGATTTCTTTCTCTTCTCAGAGATTTTTCAATTTTCCCTACAACTTCATCAGGAGTTTTATCAGGAGAAGTTTTTACATAGATAAATTGGTATTCTTCTGTGTCTAGTAATTCTTTTATTGTGTTTTCTGGAAGGTAAACGTTTGCATCATCTCCTGGATTGCCAATAGAATCGTAAAATCCGACAATTTTGAAAGGTGTGCCGAGAAGATATATTATATCTCTTAATTTTAAGGGTTTTGCAAAAATTTTATCTGCAACTAAATAATTATAACCTAATACAACTTTGTATTTATCCTGTGGGTTCAAACTTCTTCCTTTGAATATATCTACGGTCAACATCTGCATGATCAATTCTTCCTCTTCCCCAGATGCTGGAATACCCATCACAAAGTTCCATTTTCCTGCTCTTTTTAAGTCGTATTTTACTTCAATCTGAGACATAATTGCAGGCACGACTGTATCAACGCCGACTGTTTTTCTTATTGCATTAACATCATCATCCGTGAATGCAATTGTGGACGATCCTGGTGGTTGAAAACCACCTGGCTGGATTATTATTTTGTCCAAACCCATCTCTTCTGAGATTTCATTTACATACCCTTTAACACCTACACCAAAACTTACAAGTGCAAATATAGCCATTATACCTATGAGTATTGAAAGAACTGTTAACCACGACCTTACTCTTCTATTGAGGAGATTCTGAACCGCATATTTCATAATGTCTCTGTTCATTTTACATGCCTCAGTGCATCAACAGGATTCATTTTTGCAGCTTGTAAAGCGGGGAATGTTCCGAAAATGCTTCCAAGTAGGAATGAAAATATTAATGCCCCACCTATTAATGAAAATGTAATATGTGCTTGAATGAGATCTGATCCCATCATCATTTTACCAACTTCCGACATCCCTATAGCAGTGCCTGCGCCAAGAATAACTCCAGCTATGCCTCCTGCCAGTCCTATAAAACCAGATTCTATGAAAAATAATAAAAATATCATACTGTTTCTCGCACCAATAGCTTTCATAATCCCTATTTCTTTTGTTCTTTCAACAACTGTTGTGTACATAGTGGTCATTATCCCAATACCACCTACAACTATTGAAATACCTGCTATTATGTAGACAAATAATTGAACAGCGAATAATGTTGAATTAAGATTATCAATGGCGCTTTGAGGCGTTGAGATTGTAAAATCTTCTTCCCCCTCTTTTACATCCCTTATTTTTCTTAATAATTTTTCTACGGATGCTTGCGATTCTTCAACAGAATATGTTTCAGTTTTATATTGAGCAGCGATTATTCCATACGTTCCAGGATCTCTTTCAAGAACTTCGTCAAAGTCATCATCATTCATTAATACAATTCCATCAATCATGAAACTTCCTTTTTTTTCTAATATACCTATCACTTCGAAATCAACATCGTTGATTTTTACGTCTACTCCTAATTTAATTTCTTTTCCAAATGTACTCTCTTTTGCAAAATCAGTTCCAACAACAATTTTTCTTCTGTCACTGTCTTTGAGCATCCTTCCTTTTTTTGTTTCTATGCCAACACCATATTCAACAAGATCTCTATCATCTCCACTAGGCATACTAACTGCGGCACCGAATGCAACTTTATTGTTGTATTCAGCTTTTCCGAATCCTATAGATCTTCCAGCGGCTCTATCAATTTCTTTTAAACTTTCAATGTTTCTGACATCTTTTTCTTCAAATGGAACGACAGTGCCTGTTCCTGGAGGACCCATGCCACCTCCAATACTTATTGAAATCAAATCTGGAGCGAAGCTTCCAAATTGATTGTTTATAGTAACTCTTAAGCCTTCTCCAAGACCTATTAATGCAACTATAGACATTATTCCTACAAGTATACCTATCATAGTCAGCCAGGAACGTAATTTACGGTTCCTGATATTCTTGATAGCTATAGAAAAATAGTCCGAAATCGTTTTCATTCACCTCAGAAAATAAAGAAAGGGATTATTTTACCCTTCTCCTTCTTTTCTTTCTTCTCCAATACCAAATACCTGCTACAATAATAATTAATACAAATATTATGGTGCCTGTGTAACTTCTTGGTTTTTCAAAGCCAAACTTAAGTGCGTCTTCTCTGGAATAAAGTGGTACAGATACACTTTTTTTGTCGTTGTATTTGTTGTTGTATTCATCTTTGTAGTCAAGTTTTAAGTTTAAAGGTACATCATCTTTGTCACTTTTTACATAAATCTCAAAATCAGCAGTTTCAAAATCATCGCTGTCTAAATTGCCAAGATAAATTTTATCTGCAGAGATTATATGATAATCTTCAGAAGGCTCTAACGTAATTGTTAGAAAATTTATCTGACCCATTCCTGTGTTTGAGATACTTGCAACAACTTTTCCTTTTTGACTTGATTTGTATATTTCTGTATTTTCTAAATTTAACAAATATTCAGGCTTTTCAAATACAGGAATTCCAACTATGAATTCTTTTGTATACGAAGTTCCCTGATTGTTGCTGTACGTAACTGTGACGGGAATTTTATGCACTTTTGACTGTGCGTCGGCATCTACAGCTAAATTAAATTCTACTTCTTCTGCTTCTCCTACTTTTATCATGTCAATTACAACTTTATCAGACGTTCCTAATGGTGTAAATGGAAGTTCAGTTCTTGTAATGGATGTTGTTGCTGTGTCTATTTTTTCTACAGTTAGAGTTACAATAACATTAGTTATTTCCGAAGCTGCAAAATTTTCGATATTAAAATTAATTTTTACATCCTGACCTGGAGCGGTTTTTGAAGGAATGGTTTTTACATTCATAAGGCCAATATTATAATCGCTGTCTTCAACCCTTATACTGTCGCTTCCTTCTCTCCATGTGTTGCTGCCGGTTGAAAACCGATACTCTAAGTCGTATTGTCCGTCAACTGCATTTTGGTCGACTTTGACTCTATAAAAAACGACATATGCATCGTCTCCTACTTGATAAGAGTCAAGTTTTCCAAGTTTTTGAAGTGGATCAGCCCCAGGATCTAGGGAGAAAGGATATTTTGGGGTTATTTCAAAGATTACATCCTCTGTTGCTTCCCCCCCATTATTTTCAACTTTCCATCTAATCTCAACATATTTTCCAGGTTCAACTGGATCTGGGTTTTGGTTCAATAATTGAACTTCTATTTTTGCTTCAAGCACATAAGTTGCTGTTACTAAAGATATCATTAGGCAAGCAATTATTGCCATAATCAAAATGTTAGTTTTTTTCATTTTTTTACGCCTCCATTTTTTAATGTTTTAACAATGCTACCATCTTTTAGATATTCTATCCTATCCGCAGATTTTGAAAGATTATCATCATGAGTGACCATAATTATTGTTTTGCCTTCTTCTTTGTTCATTTTCTTTAGAAAATCCATAACTATCCTTCCTGTCTTGCTATCTAAGTTTCCTGTTGGTTCGTCTGCTAATATCACTTCAGGATCATTTGCTAGTGATCTTGCAATTGCTACACGTTGCTGTTGGCCGCCGGAAAGTTCTGAAGGTGTGTGGTACATTCTGTCATCGAGTTCAACGAGTTTTAGTAGTTTTACAGCTCTGTTGTATCTTTTTTCCTGGCCTATGTTTTGAAATGTCATGGGGAGCATTATATTTTCTAATGCGGTTAAGGTGTTTATTAAATTGAATTTCTGGAATATGAACCCTATTTTTCTTCCTCTAATTTGTGCTAAGTTAGATTCAGATAGTTTTGAGATATCTTTTCCTTCAAGTTTGATAGTTCCTTTAGTTGGAATGTCTAAACAACCGACCATATTTACAGCAGTAGATTTTCCACTGCCGGAAGGTCCCATAATAGAAACGAATTCCCCTCTTTTTACATTAAGTGTCATTCCTCTTAATGCAGCAACTTCTACGTCGCCCATTTTGTAAATTTTCCACACATCTTTCAGTTCAATTATTGTGTCTGTCATTTTTCATACTCTTTCAATGCTTTATTGTATTCTGTTATTGTTTTTTTTAGGATATTATCAAGTATTAAGGTTTGTTTGTGATATTCTTCGATAATTTTTAATTTATTTTTTTCTTCTTTATTAAGGTTTTTCCCTTTGTATTTTGTTATTATCTCAGGTAGAAGTTCTTTTGACATCTTCATGCACGTAGCTTCTTTCATAACCATGACATCTCTATGCATTTTCAACATGTTTTTTTCAGCTCTTACGAAAACTTTCTTACTTCCTGGTTTTTTTATTTTTCTCATAAAACCTATAGTTTCTAGTAGTTTCATCTTATTGCTTATTGAAGCTAATGAGTAACCTGTTTTCTTAGAAAGGTCTTCTAAAGGGATGTCATCTGGAGAAACATATGTTATGGCGAATATTTTGAGCATTAAAGGATCTAAACCTTGTGCTCCGCCTGCTTTTTGCAGAAATAATGCAAAATCATCTTCGATTTCTGTTAGGTTCATTTTAGTATTTTTACAACTTTTAGTATTTATTAAAAGTAGTATAAGAACTTATTTATATATTTTATGGAATATTTTATATATTTGGGGGATTTTGGGGTATTTATGGAAGAAAAGGTTTATTTTAAGGATGCCAGAGGAAGGAAGTTATGCGGGATTTTAGCCTTACCTAAGATGAAAGATGTGAAGTTTCCTCTTGTATTGATGTCACCTGGGTTTTTTTCTCATAAAAATTCCACAACTTACAAATCAATAGCATCATTGTTGAAGAAAAAAGGTATTGTGTGTTTTAGTCTTGATTATCCCAGAAGGAAAGATAGTGAAGGATTATTATCTGATACAACAGTCTCTTCAGATTATATTGCTTTTGAAGCAGCTTATAAACTTGTTTTTGATATGAAATTTGTTGATAAAAATAGAATATGTCTTTTGGGCAGTAGTTTAGGGGGTTTAATGTCTTTAATAGGTTTATATAATCTTAAGGGAAGCTGTGGGGTCTTATTTTGTCCAATACCTAGCTGGAAAGAGAAATTTGACGACCCTTCATATCGTTATCATGGAAGTACAGTATCTGAATGGAAAAAAAGAGGATATGTGAAAAGAAATGCTGGAAAACTTGGTGGATTTGTAAAATTGAAATATTCGTTTTATGAGGATTCTCTAAAATATGATGGATATAAGCTTGCTAAAAAAATTAAAACACCTGTACTTATTGTTCATGGAGATAAAGACACGAGTGTTCCATTAAAGCAAAGCGAAAAACTCGTTAAAAATCTTAAAAATGGAGAGCTAGTTGTTATGAATGGTGCAGATCACTATTTTTCAGACCCAAAACTAAAGAAAAAACGACATGAGATAGCTATGGGGTGGATTTTAAAGCATTTATAGAAAATATTATAAATAACTATTTTCTCTTCAAAGAAAGGTGAGTAAATGGCAAGGTTGAATAGAGAAGCAAAGAAAACGAGAAGAAACAGAATATGGATGGGTGCCATCACTATAATCATTATGGTCAGTGGGGGTTTGGGCATATTTGCAGGAGAATTAGGACCTGGAGAAAACTCTATGGCTTATGGAGATTTTATGTTTGAAAACAAACCTCAAGGGTGGAAAATAGAGATTGACAATCAAAATATGTATTTTGTTTATCATCCATTTGAAGTAGATAAATATAACTTATCTCAAAATGCAACAAATATGCTGAGTGGTGCAAGTGCCATCCATCTTTCCAATGATCCGAATTCCGCATTAGCTTTGCCAGTTGCAAGATCTCAAGATTACCTTGCGAGTTATTTATATCAATACAAAGGAAAAATAATATCGAATGGTTTTTCTGTTGAAACGCAGTATGAAGTTCCTTTAATAACATGTGATAATGCTACAAAGGACGTACCTGTTATTTTGTTTGAGGAAGGAGAATTAGAAATAGTAGAGGAAGAAAATTGCATACATCTTAATTCACCTGACGAATATGGATATGGGCTATTGGTTGACAGAGTTCTTTATGCAATATTTGGTGTGATATAATGACAGAAAAGACGAAAAAGAATAAAATTATCATTGCTGTCGTTATCGTAATATTAATTGTATTGGGAATTTCCATGGCCATAGATTATTTTATGGAAGATAAAGAACCTTCAGTTTTAATGTATAATGGATACTATTTTACAGAACTAGACAATGGTTTGTGGAGCACTTCTGTCGGTAAGTATGATGACAAGGATTTTGTTTTAGTTTTACATAATACACCGAAAGAGGTAGAAGATATTTACGTTTATGGAAATCTATCGTCATTTTTCCCATCTAATTTGACATATTTATCATACAATCCAGAAACATGGGAAAGAAGTCCAAGTTTGAAAGTAGCCTTAATGGATTTATCACTTAAATTAGCTGGTTCTGCGGCTTTGTTTCAGGATGACCTTTTCAATCCAACAATTGTATGCAGTGAAAATAAAGCAGATGTTTGCAATGAAATTGGTGTTTCCAATTGTGAAAGTGGTGGAAAAGTTATACAATTTGTGGAGGCTGACTGGCGATCAATTGCTATTAATGGAAGTTGTATAACTCTTTATTCAGATGTGGACAGTTTTACGGAAGTTGAGGATAGATTGCTGTATTCGTGGTTTGGGGTAATGCAATAGTTTTTTATAATCCTTCTTTCTTTCTTTTATTATGACGCATTATTACTCAAAAGAACAAGACTCTAAACTTGTGATAGAGAAGATTAAAGTAAGTGTCTTAGGAAATGAATTACAATTTGAAACGGGTAGCGGAGTTTTCTCCAAAGGAAGATTAGACAAAGGAACGGAAGTGTTGCTTAATCATATGAAAATTAAAGATAAAATGAGGATATTAGATCTAGGATGTGGTTATGGTGTTGTCGGAATTTCAATAAAAAAGAATTTTGATGTAGAGATAGTTATGACAGACGTAAATAGTAGAGCCGTTAGGTTATCTAAGAAAAATGCTAAATTAAACGACGTCGACGTCGAAATTTTACAAGGAGATAGTTTTGAAAAAATCAATGGAAACTTTGACTCTATTCTCTTAAATCCACCTCAACATGCAGGGAAAAAAATTTGTTTTAATATGATTGAAAAATCTAAAGATTTTCTTGTCGATGGTGGAATATTGCAGATGGTAGCAAGACACCAAAAAGGCGGAAAGCATCTTTCTGAGAAAATGGAAGAAGTATTCGGCAATTTAGAAATACTAGGCATTAAATCAGGATTTAGAGTTTATGCAGCAATAAAATAATTAGAATTCTCAGGAACCAAATCGTATAAGCTGTTAAATCTATTCCATCTGATTATTTGGATATAATGGGCTTTTATTGTTGGTGATGGGGTTTCCATTTTCAGTATACTTTTCTCTACATTAATTAGATATAGGAAGTATATAAATGTTTTCATCACGCTAAATTTATAAATGAGAACTTTTTATTGTTATGTATGGAGAAAGTATTATTTTTTTGTGCACATAATGATGACCAAGTTATTGGGGCAGGAGGCACAATAGCCAAGTATGCATCAGAAGGAAAAGAAATAACAACAGTCATTTTTTCGTATGGTGAGAAAAGCCACCCATGGATGAAGCCCGAGTACATCATTTCTACAAGAATAAAGGAAACAGAACAATCAAATAAAATATTGCGAGGAAAAGAGATAATCTTTTTAGATCTTAAAGAAGGGCAGTACTTGAAAGATTACGAAGAGAAAAAATATGAAGGCAAACTTGTAAACCTCATAAAAAAAACAAAACCTTCTAAGATTTTCTATCATTCTGCAGATGACCATCACCCAGATCATAAGGTTGTAAATAAAATTGTAAACGAATTATTGGATAAAATGAAATACAAAGGAGATGTGTATACATTTGATGTGTGGACACCTATCATTTATAGAAAAAGAAATATTCCTAAAATGGTTGTCGATATAACTTCAACATTCAAAACTAAGATAAAAGCTTTCAAAGTACAAAAAAGTCAAAAAATGGCCATACTGTCATTACTTTGGAGCATTTATCTCAAAGCTTTTTTAAATGGGCTTAATTATGGGTGTAAGTATGCGGAGACTTTCAAGAAAGTAAAATGAAAAAATTATTAATTGCGACGGATTGTTTTTTACCAAGATGGGACGGTATTGCTAGATTCCTTAATGAAATAATTCCGAATCTTTCTAAAGATTATAATATAACAATTATTGCACCACACTATGGAAAATCACCGTATATGGAAAATGTGAAATTAATAACAGTTCCAACAAGAAAAATAAAACTTGGAGATTATTCCCCTGCTAAAATTACTTGGAAGAAAGTTAGAAACGAAGTTGAGAAAACAGATATAATCTTCGTGCAGACACAAGGACCAATAGGCATGAGGGCTGTTGTTCTTGGAAAAATATTGAAAAAACCGATAATATCATATGTACATTCAATAGAATGGGAGTTGTTTTCTAAAAGTATGCCTTATATGAGACCAATTGTGAAATTTTTTACAAAGTTGTATGCAAAATTTTTGTATAATATGTCGGATATGTTATTTGTTCCTTTCTTGGAGCTTAAAGAAATAATGAGAAGATATGGTATAAAAAGTCCTGAGATGGTTGTTGTAAGACTAGGAACGGATGTGGAAAAATTTAAGCCCGCTGAGGACAAATTTAAAGCAAAAGAAAAGATAGGGATAGACCCTGAAAGATTTGTAATAGGGTTCACAGGAAGAATTAGCAGAGAAAAAAGTTTGAAGACTTTAATTCACGCTTTCAAGGAGCTTCAGAAAGAATACAAAAATTTATCACTTCTTGTTGTGGGAAAGGGAGTGGAAAAGATTGAGACTGAATTAAAGATCTCAAAAAACATAATAGCAGTTGGCAAAAGAGATGACATTGTTCCATATCTTCAAGCAATGGATGTTTTTGTGATGCCTTCTCTAACTGAAACAACATCCCTCTCAACAATAGAAGCAATGTCTTGTGCTGTTCCAGTGGTTGTGACGCCAGTAGGATATGTGAAAAGTTATGTTAAGGATAAGTTTAATGGTTTGGTTTTTCCTGTGGGAAATTCTCTTGTTTTGAAATTAAAATTGAAGCAGCTTATAGAAGACAATACATTGAGAGAGATGTTATCAAAACATGCCCGTGCCACTATTGTTAAAAAATTCAACTGGGAAAAGACAGTTGAAAGATTGAAGTTTGTTCTAAAGCAGTTCTGAAAATCTTCCGGATTTTAAATAGAAATCTTTATATACTACTTTGTATTATATTGTATGACAACATAAGAGGTTGACAATGGGAATCTTAGAAACCGGAATCAATATGGTCGTAGCTGGACAATATGCGGGGAAAAAAGAGAGTCATGGACAACCTTCTATCAATGTTAACACACAAGAAGGGCCAAAAGAGATAATATATGATAAATATACATGTGAGAATGGATGCAGTTATGATACTTGCATATTTCCAAAATGTATGGCCCCTGCAGATTTTATTAGTTTAGTGGCAGAGGATTATAGTGGTAAATTACACTTGAAAAAAGTTGAGAGAATTGACAGTTTTGATTAAATTTACTATGGGGGAGAATATGGAGCAAAATTTCAACAAGGATGTAAGTTGTGTGATCAATACATGCAAACAGTGTTATGATAGTATAAGAATGCCTGCATACATGCACGAAATCATACTAAAGCAAGAAAGTTTGCCATATTTGAAAAGAACCATCACAGGAAACCAGGACACTAGATTAGGAAGTTTTTTTGTTAGCAAGTGCAATTTAATCTTTTGCAATGATAATTGCTTCCATATTTCACAGAAGATTAAACTTTCAAGCTAACTATCTTGCTCATGCCGTGTTCGTTCATACTGACACCATATAATGTGTCGGCTTCTGCAATTACCCCATCATTATGAGAAATAATTAAGTATTGGGCTCTTTCTGCGTATTTTTTTATTAAAGCAGCAAGTTTTTCAGCGTTTCTTTTGTCTAATGCTGCATCGACTTCATCAAGTATGTAGAAAGAAGCAGGGTCGTGCTCTTGTATGGAAAAAATGAATGCTAATGCGGTTAATGTCTTTTCTCCACCTGATAATGATCTTATGTCCAGGAATTTCTTTCCCGTAATTCTTACTTTAATCAGTACACCCTCAGCAAGAGGATCTTCAGAATTTTCAATTTCTAAATAAGCGTCGCCTTTTGTAGATAATTGCTGGAATATACTCTTGAAATTTTGATTTGCAATTTCAAATGCTTTAATGAAAAGATCTTTCTTTTTTGATTCAATTTCATTCATCATCATAATTACATCTTCTTTTTCTAATCTTAACATGTCCTTTTTCTCATTTAAGTTGTTGTATTCTTTTTCTACAATATCATATATCTCAAGAGCTTTCATATTAACATTGCCGATAGAAGCCAATGCAATGTCATAACGTCTTATATTCTCCCTTAGATTATCTTTGTTTTTATTTGCTAGAAGTTCTGTTTTTTCATATTGTTTGTATTCTTCTTCTAATGCTGCAAGTTCAGCTTTGAATCTTGCAGTCTCAACAGAATATGAGTTTGATTTTATTTCAATCTCTCTCAATTGCTTATCTTTTACTATTTCTTTTTCTTCAAACTTTCTTATGTTATCGCTAATTTCATTTCTTTTTCCAAATAATCCTTTGAATTGCTTTCTGAATTCATTTTCTTTGACTTCTTTTATCTTGAGTTCTTCATTCTGTTTTTTTATCGTGTCTTTTAAAAGTCTTATTTCTTCATTGAAATCTGCTTCTTCTTTGTCATGCTGTTTTAATATCTTTAAGGTATTGTATTTTTCTGGTTCGAGAATTGTTTTAATTTGGATGTCGATGTTTTTTGCTTCGCCTTCAAATTTCATTATATCTTCTTTAAGTTCATCTTTCTTTTGCTCGAATGCATTTAGTTCAGCAAGTTTTCTTGGATTTCTAAGTTCTCCAATTTGATCCCTTAATTTTTGCTTTTCTGTCTTGATTTTTGCCAGGTCTTGGTTAATTAAGCTGATTTTGTTTTGCATTTCTGTTAATTCTTTATCTATTTGTGTGAGTTCTTTTATGAAATCTTCTTTAACTTGAACAGATGCTTTCACGTCATCAGAATCTAGATGAAGGCTTTTTTCTTTCTTAATTATTTCTCCTTCTAAGTTTGCTTTCTTCTCTCTTAATTCTGTTATTTCATCTTCATTATTTTTTCTGTTATTTTCGACGTTTGTTAGAAGTTTTTGATAATCAGCTTCTTGTTTTTCCAATTCCTTCGTTTCTGCCATTAGTTCGTCTTCTTTAAAACTGAATGTTGTTTTTTTTCTGAAACCACCGTGCATCGCCCCGCTTGTTTCAACTAAATCTCCAGTTAGTGACGACATTCTAACTGTACCCACTCCAATTCTTCTTGCTGTATCTATACTGTCTACGATTAATGTTCTTCCGAAAACATAAGAAAATATTTTATTGAATTTTGGATCGTAAGTTATCAAATCCGAAGCCAACCCATGTACACCGTTAGCTTTCATAAGTTTTTTTAGTTCTTCTGATTGTGTTGAGAATTTAATTTTATTTAGTGGGAGGAATGTTGCTGTTCCTAATTTGTTTTGTTTTAGATATTTTATACAGTCTGCTGCAACTTTATCATCTTCAACGACGATGCTTTTTATTCTTGGACCAGCTGCAGTTTCTAATGCTTGAGAATATTTACTTTTTACACTTCCCAAATCATATACTGTCCCGTAAACTTTTCCGAATTTAGACTTGTTTTCAAGAATTTTTTGTGTTGCAATGTCCCCGGCTGCTACTTGTCTCGCGGCGTTTGTCTTTGCGTTTATGGCTGCAAGATTTTCTCTAATTTTCTCTAATTTTGTTCTTGCTGTTGTTGATTGTGCTGTGATGGATTGATTTTCGTCTAAGGATTTGCTTAATTTTAATGTAGTTGTTTTTAATTCTTCTCTGTCTTTTTTCAATTGATCAATTTCATGCTTGTATTCTTTTTCGAGTTCTTTGACTTTTATTATTTTATCATCTATAGATTGTATTTGAAATTCTATACGATCTTTATTTCTCATAAATTCCTGCTGTTGTTCTCTAAGTTTATGAATGTCTATTTGTTTTTTGTCAATATCTTTGTCTAAGCTGTCGATGTTTTTTTCTATGTCTCCTGCGTTATCTAATTGATTGTCAGACCTATATTGTTTTATTTTATCTTCGATTTGCTTTAATTGTTGTTTTTTGTCTTTTACAGCTTTTGACAGTTCTTCTTTTTCTTTTTCAGAGTTTCTTATTTTTGTGTTTATATCTTCCAGATTTTTATTTAATTGATCTTTTCTTTGTGTTAATCTGGTTATTTCATTTTCGCACGAACCGATTCTTGTTTTGTTTGTCGAAACATCTACTTTTAATTGTTCTACTTCTTTATGGATTGTTACTTGTTCTTTTTCACCCTGATTTTCGATGTCGTCATTTATTTTTCTCTCTTCTTCTTTTAGATTTTTTATTTTTTTATTTAGTTCGTCAATTTCTTTTTGGAGTTTGGAGACTTTGTTTCCATATCCTTCCATATTTTCGTTTACTTTTTTTATTTGGGATTCTTTTTCAAGAATTTGCGTGTTTAATAAAGTGGCTTTGCTTCTTGTCAACTTTGTTCGCAGATCTTTGTACTTTAGTGCTTGATCCCTTTCTGTTTTTAATTCATCTAAATGACCTTTTCTTTCTATTAAAATGATATCAGCTTCATTGAGTTTTTGCTCGACTCTGTTTAATTCGTTTTCCGCTTTTTTCTTTTTTTCTTCGTAAATTGAGATTCCGGAAATTTCTTCAATTATTTTTCTTCTTTCATCTGGGGGCATTTCTACAAATTTAACTATATCTCCCTGAAGAATTATATTGTAGCCGTCAGGATTTATTCTGGCTATGCTTAATAAATCTAAAATCTGTTGTTTTGTTCTTACTTTGTCGTTTATTTTGTAGACAGATTGACCTGTTTGTTTTACTATCCTTGTTATTTTGACTTCTTTTTCATCAGTTGGGAATGTCTTGTCATTGTTATCAAAGTAGATTGATACTTCTCCCTGCTTTGAAGGAGGTTTTGCTTTTCCGCCGTTGTAGATAAGATTTGCGGCTTTTTCAGCTCTCATGCCTTTTGCTGAACCTTTTCCTAATACAAAAGATAAAGCGTCCATTACATTAGATTTCCCACTTCCATTTGGACCTAACACACAATTAAACTTCTCTCCGAGAACTAATTCAGTCTTAGTTGCAAAAGACTTAAATCCGCTCATGACTATATTATTGATACGTGTCATGTTATTCTTTTTTATATTTCTTTTTATAAAACTGTCGTTTATGAGAGTATTTCGATTGGCTTGAAAGTGTAATTATCGCCGCAAAATTCTGAGGTGCAGCATGCTTGATACGTATCGTCTATTTCTTCTATACATCCAGAATCATTTACAAAAGTAGCTGGATCTTCATCAAGTTTCGTATTACATTCAGTTGTATTTGTGGGAGAATAACATCCACAAGGAATATCATCATAAATGCATCGAAAGAATTCATCACATGAATCTACTGTGCAAGGTTCATTGTCATCACAAGTGTGAGGTCCATATACACAGATATTATCAACGCATTCCCAAGTTTCGCAAAATAAATCACGATCGCAATCATCGTCTATTAGGCAGCCGTCATAATTACAATTACTTGTGTCTATTTCACAGTTTTTATCACATACAAGCCACCCACCTAAAAATCCTTCAAAATCCCTACAGTCAACATCTCCATCTCCATCATCATCCCAATCTCCAACATTGTATCCATCAGCATCACATTCAGAGTCGCAAGCATCTACACTACATATTCTTTCAGGGCAATTGTCACCTATGATAGAAACGCATGTTCCGAAATTTAACTGGTAGAAATAGCCCTTCTCCTTCTTAGGTTTTTTCTTTTTAGAGTCTGAGCAGTCTGGTTCTTTACACCATTCACAGCTTTTATCCTTTTTACAGTCCTTTTCTTTTGTATAGTCATTACAATTTTCACGAAGAACATGAATTTCATTTGTTATGTTGTCGCCTATTTGGATACAACCATCATTTATATAAGTGAATAAGTCTACAGTTGGGTTTTTTGTGCATGATTTTGCGATAGTTGAAGTATTAACTGTGCATGAGAAATTTCCTTTATTTCCGTTCCAGTTCCCTCCCCAATTGCAAGTGTTTTCGTCTAATGTGACCTTTAAGCAAGTGTGACCTATAATACTAACAGTTGAATTAACTTCGATAATAGTTGTGTTTGTTGTACAATCTACACTAGTTAAATCTAAAATTTCAACAGCGCAGTCATCGTCATCCCAGTCAATTAAACCATCTAAATCATCATCCTCGCCGTTTGTGCATATTTCTACTCCTGGTATTGGATCACAATTCATACCAATAGGACTGGCTGGTTGATATCCAGTATCACATTTGCAAGTAACCTCATTACATCCAGTTCCCCAAGCTACTCCATTATATTCACATTCTTCAGAGGTGTAAATTTCGCCATCACCACATTCATTACATCCTTCAGATTCATATTGAGGTGTTGATGGACCATAAACATAATATGGGGTAAAGCATGGATCATCATCCCATAAGCAAGTGTCTGAACAGTTTCTATTATATGAGATGTAATCTCTGAATGTTCTTGTTACACCACTTCCATAACAACCATCAATTCCTCCTTCAGGGCAAGTATTAGAAGAAGAACCATCGCAAGTATCAGAGCATTGTATAACAGAACAAACATAAGTTATCACTGTGCTAATATCAACACACCTATCAATACCCCCACTATACATTGGAGAGGAACCTTGACATTTAGTAACCCATTTACAAAGCCCATCCCCTGCACATGTTCCTATACCTCTTGCTGAACATAAACTTGGATTTACAGTTAGGAATTCTGACTTAGGAGTTCCAATTTGATAAGAACGATCATCTGGTTCTGTAGCAGAACTGTATACATCACATACAATATTATCACTTTCTGTAAACACTCTATTTCTAAAAGTTACTTGAGAAAATCCAACATTCCAAGAATCTCCTACTTGCCAACCTAAATCTAAATCACCAGCACTATAAACACCATTATTATCGTTATCAATGAAAGTATAAATGCTATTATAACCAGCATCATTATCATTTACTGTACAAGTAATGTCAATAGAATCACCAGAAGTAATTGGATTTCCACTTAAAGTTATAGCAATTATTTCAACTCCACAATCATTATCACCGTGGAATGTATCTGAGCTATCCCAATTTGTATCTCCGTCACAATCTTCATCGATTGTTCCAAAAGTACAAACTTCTGAATCTGGTGTGCATGAAGAAGGTTCACCAACACAAGTATAACATATTTCTTGGGCACAACTATCTGAACAACCATCGTTATTGTTTGTATTTCCGTCGTCGCATCCTTCACCAATTTCTACAATGCCATTTCCACAGACAGGGATTAATTCACAATTCAATCCTGCAGGGATTGTCGGTTGATAACCAGTATCACATTCGCAAGTCCAATCGTCTGTACATCCAGTTCCCCAAGTTAGTCCATTGTCTGGTGATTCGCATTCTTCTATTCCTGTTACAATTGAATCACCACAACTACTAACTGTATCTCTACACCAGCAATTGCTTGCTGAAAAACAAAAGTAATATTCGCTTGCAGTTATACAACAACCGAGGTTCCCATAAGTAACATCTAACATTGGAGATCTTGTATAATCTGTATCATCACATGTACATTCTCCAGGATTTCCAGAACCTATACAATTCAAATTCCCATCACATTCTTCTGGAGCTTCAATAATTAAGTTTCCACAATTGCTTCCTCCACTAGTTTCACAACAAATATCTTCATCATAACCTACTGTTCCACATTGAGCGACATGAGAATTTGTTGAATATTTTAAAGCTATGACGCACTTTTCTGTTGCACCACAACTTGCGCTTGTTGTGCAAGTTACACCTGTACTATCTGCACCCAAACATACTTCTTCGGTATATGTACCATCTGGGTTCGTTGTATCTGCTGCATGAGAATTACTAGTTTGGTATAAGTAAAATGCAACTTGACTACCTGTACAGGCAGAAGATTGACCTAAATCTGTCCCAGGACAGCATATCTTTTGTGGTCCTAATGTTGAGTCTTGAGAAACATGAGTATTTTCAGCGCTATTTACAGAAGCAATTGCAGTATCAGTAGTACAATCTGCACTAATATAACAATTGTCTGTCAAGCTTAGAGCAAAAACACTAGTGGATAACAATATAATCGTTATAATAAAAATGAAAGCCCTCATTCATTAACCTCTTTCTCATATTTAGATAGACAGACATTTATAAATTTAACTAATACAACGATGTATTATTTTTGATTCGAATGTCAAAAATTAACGGCATTTATAAGTTTACTACCCTTCTGTGACAATAAAATAGAAAAGTTTATATACTACCTTCCCCCCTAACTCGATGAAAACACACGGGTGGTAATAAATGGGTTTACTTAACAAAATTAAGAATTTCTATCATTATAATAAAGCAATTGTTAAAATAAGTACTTTAGCTACGATTTTGACTGGTATTGGGGTATTACTTTCAAACGATACTCAAGCTCAAGATTATTCTCCGACTGCTATAAGTGAAGACGAAGCAAAACATATTGACACTATTGTGGCTCAGAATTATGAGCTCAACCCAGTAGATTTTCATACTACTCAAACAGTATATACAACAGCTGGAAATAGATGGGATATTCCAATGGCAGTTACAACTTCGAATGATACAGTAGCTGGTGGAGACTTTAGTGGTTATGCATGGGTCCATAATACAACACCCGATCAAAGGACAGTTCTTAGAGATAGTCTGCCTAATACCTGTATAGATATTTTAGATTTAAATGATTACACACCTGAAGAATATCAAGAAGCAGCAGAAAATCATTGGGATGGGTGCGGGTATTTTCCAACAGCAATAAATCCTTTTACTGAACCTACATCAACATTAAATGTCCAGGCATATCCAAATCCATTTACGAATGGTTTTACTATTAAACCAAACGAGGATATATCAAGAATTGTAATGTATAATCAGCTTGGACAAGAAATATATAGAAATAATTCAGAAGTGAAAGCAGATAAAACACTAACAATTAATCAGGAATTGTCAAATGGTGTTTACATAATGAAATTGATAAACGATAAAAATGAAGTTGTAACAAAAAAATTGGTGAAACAATGAAAAGGACAGTAATTTTTCTTTTAACATTGTTGTTAGTTTTTAGTTTAGCCATTGGAGTTTCAGCAACAAATCAACTTCCTCCTAAAATAGCAGATGTAGCTCCATTATCAACGCCAATTATTGATAACATAATCTTACAAACACCGACAATAGCCGGAGAATTTGCATCACTAACTATTCACGTTCAAAATGGAGACGCATTAACAAATAATGTTGTTGTTACAGTAGACCCAGTTGCTCCGCATATGGATCCAATAACTGTAAACATA
Source organism: uncultured Methanosarcinales archaeon (assembly GCA_964654165.1). GTDB lineage: Archaea > Nanobdellota > Nanobdellia > Woesearchaeales > CAZZGN01 > CAZZGN01. Next base: position 33,812 of record CAZZGN010000003.1, read on the forward strand.
GGAACAATGCAGCCAAATCAAGGACAGCATATTTTACTTTATCTTAATTATCCACAACCTGGAATATTCACAGGAAATATCAACTTAAATTATCAAGGTGGAAATAACAATTACCCGTATACAGCAAATGTTCAGTCAAATCCAATTCCAACTGCACCCATTGTTTATGAAATCCCAGACATAGAATTCGAAGAAAACGATCAATATGTATTAGATTTATCTGAATACGTAACTGATGTAAATGGAGATTCAATATCTTGGACATCAACATCACAAGAACCCAATATTCAAATTACAATAAACGGTCAAATTGCAACATTCACAGCAACAACAAATTGGAACGGAAACAGTGAAGGACAATTCCATGCTAATGATGGTATGTTCACAGTAGATTCAAATATGTTTGACATGGTGGTATACCCAGTTAATCAAGAACCAACTATGCTTACATTTACAGTAAGTCCAGATTCGGTTGTTGAAGGAGAAGATTTTACAGCAACAGGAACTTTTGATGAT
>CAZZGN010000004.1:0-25708 GCA_964654165.1 uncultured Methanosarcinales archaeon
CGCCAATCATCATATCCCCAATCAAAAATATCTTTCAAAATCAAATATTGAGAAGGGTCTAGATTACCTTTGAGATTCATTTCGATGAAATTGTTGTTGTAGTTTTGTTCTTCTACTGCTTTATCTACATTGATTTCGAATTTTACAGTGAATTCATCACTAATGCCTACATTAAATTGTTTGTAGAAGCATGCCCATTCTTCTTGATCACCTATATGTAAGTTTGACCATCCATCAATTGTACCAGGACCAACATTGATATTTAAATTGGCTTGGATTTCTTGAGAGTCGAAATATACTGTTTCTTCTGATGCTGTAGCTACCCCTCCATTCATATTGAGCAAAACCCAGGATAATATCACATCTCCTGTATATTCTCCATGGAGATTTTTCACACAAACATTTGCATCAATAACATTTCCATAGAGATATGCATTGGAATTTTCTTCCTGGACTTCAAAGTCTGGAATGCAGTCATCACAATTTCCTAAATATTGCTCTTTAACAGAGCAAACATCGTTGTCATAACATTTGTCACCTGTGTAACCGGGTCCTGAACAGCCTGCAATTAAAAAAGCTGCAAGGATTGTTAAAATTAATATTAGTTTTTTCATTTTTTATTCCTCCCATGAATAATTAGATATAGTATAGATTTTTGTATATTTAAGTATATAAATGTTTTGGTTGTTAAGAAAAAAGTTATTGTGGTGAGTATGGGATAGATATTAATACTTAATTAAAATACTCTAATCTATGAAAGATAAGATTTGGGGGATTGTCTTTATAACACTTATTGCTGTATGTTCTGCGAATATATTATTGTTTGAACCTCTTAGGGGTATTGCATTTGATAAAGGATTCTATGAAAAAGAATTTGATAAATACAATATATATGGAAGATTCAATGAAAATAGTTCATATATAGATTCTGAATTTGGAAAAGTCATAGATTATGTAAAAGGAGATGGAGAACTTAATTCCAAATTTTTCAATATTAAAGAAAAAGAACATCTTAAAGATGTTAAAAACATATTTTCATTCATAAAAATAATTTTAATAACATATTTCTCACTTTTAGCAGTTTTATGTATATACTTAATAAGAAAAAAAGACTGGTTTTCAATTCTTGAAGGTCTTAAAAACGGTGCCTTATTAGTTATTGGTTTTATTCTTGCTGTTGGAATTTCTTCTATAATCAACTTCAGATGGACTTTCGTAAAAATGCATCAATTCCTATTTGCAAATGAATTGTGGTTGTTAGATTATAACACAGATATGCTTATCAGAATGCTTCCAAATAAGATATTTATGGATATAGGTATTAGATGGGGGGTATTAGTGATTATAACCTGTGTAATGATACTTCTTGTAGTGGCTGTAATAAAAGGCAGGATTAAAGTGAAGACCACTAAATCATCATTGAATTCCTAAACTTTATATAAAAGCAATTAGTCTCAAAAAAATATGAAGAATTCAGATGAGCTGGGAAAGGAAAAAATTGGAAAACTTCTTAGAAAACAGTCAGTTCCAGCTATAATTGGATTTGTTGTCATGAGTTTGTATAATCTTGTCGATACAATATTTATCGGATGGGGTGTCGGATCAATAGGAATTGCCGCTGTGGCAATAGTTTTTCCAATCCATATGATCGTTATGGCAATTTCCCAAACATTAGGTATAGGTTCTTCATCTATGATTTCAAGAGCATTAGGTGCAAAGGATAAAGAAAAAGCATCAAGATCGTTAGGGAATTTTTTTACATTAACAATATTATTAGGAATAATTGTAACTATTCTTGGAATTGTATTTATTGATCCACTTTTAATATTATTTGGTGCGACAGAAGCTATACTTCCTTTTGCAAGATCTTATCTGTTCATTACTCTTCTTGGAAGCTTGCCAATAATTTTTGCTGCAGGTGCGAATGCAGTTATAAGATCAGAAGGAAGAGCAAAATATGCAATGGCTGTTATGATTGTTTCATCTGTGTTAAACATCATTCTCGACCCAATTTTAATTTTTGGATTTAATATGGGTATTGAAGGTGCGGCACTTGCAACACTTGTTTCATATATTATTTCAGGTTTTATAGCATTATATTACTTCACTTCAGGAATTGGAGATGTAAAAGTAAAATTGAAAGATTTTATTTTGAAATTAAATATAGTAAAAGAGAAATTTGCAATAGGTGCTTCATCTTTCGCAAGAATGGCAGCTGGAAGTGTTATGGCCATAATTGTTAATAATTCTCTAGGATTTTACGGAGGAGAAATGGCAATAGCTGCTTTTGGAATAATAAACAGACTGCTCATGTTTTTAATTATGCCAATGTTTGGAATTGTCCAGGGTATGCAACCAATATTGGGATATAATTTTGGTGCAAAGAAACTTGAAAGAGTTAGAGAAGTGATAAAATTATCTGTAAAGGTTTCGACAATAATGTCTATAGTTGCATTTATCGTATTAATGTTATTTGCAAAACTGTTTATGATGATGTTTACACCTGATGTGCATTTAATAAATTTATCAGCAAGAGCAACAAGGATAATTGTGATTATGCTTCCTTTAGTTGGATTTCAGATTATTGTCGCAGGTATGTATCAAGCAATGGGAAAGGCATGGAAAGCTTTATTCTTCTCAATGCTTAGACAAGTTGTATTTCTAATACCTTTAGTTTTGATTCTTCCTTTGTTGTATGGATTAGATGGAATTTGGTTTACATTCCCTATAGCAGATTTACTCGCTGCCATTGTAACAGGAATTGTGTTTGTAAGAGAAATGAAAAGATTAGTTTGATTTTATTTTCTTCGCCCAGTATATGAAAGGTGTATCTAACAAAGCAACTACAAATTTCATAACCATTGCAACTATAAAAATCTGAAAGATTATATTCCATTCAAAAACTTGTCCAAAAAATGGAATTGGACCAAAGGCAAGAAAAGTGAATATTATGTTGTCTATTGTTTGGGAAGCTATTGTTGACACATTATTTCTAAGCCAAAGTTTTTTTCCTTTGTAAAGTTTCTTTAATTTTGCAAATAAGAAAACATCATGTGATTGTGATGCTAAATATGCAATTAAAGATGCGATAGCGATTCTAGGTAGGAATGAAAAAATTGCTTGTATATGTGGAGAGAGTAAATCTGACTCATGCGGTGTGAAGTATAATGTTATTTGCATAATGATTGTTGTTGTGATTAATATGAAAAAACCAATCCAAACAGATTTCTGTGCGTCTTTTTTAGAGTGGTTTTCATTTAATATATCAGTTACTAAAAATAATGATGAATAAATAACAGTTCCTAAAGCTGTTACTAAACCAAAAATTTCAATTGTCTTCATAACTTGTATATTTGCAAGAATAACTGCCATAGCAACCCATGCATAAAGGCCATTTTTCCCGAATAGCTTATAAGCCAGGATTATCATAAAGAAATTCCCCACTAATAACCCAATCCAGAGCACTTCGTTAATCATAATCCAAGTATATAATGGGGGTTTTTATTTCTTTCTCAACAAGATTTAAATATAAGATATGTTTCCCCTATAAAATGATAAAACTAGGATTTGATCAACTTGATGGGCAACCTCCTTTGGATATAGTGATTGATGATGGAGAAATCCTGTATATAGGAAGATATGAGTGGAAAGATGATGGGAAAAAGAGCGATAACCCTGTTTGGATGAAACTTGGTTCTAAAGAGATAATAACTGGTTATTTCGATCCAGGAAATCCAGTAGAAAACGTGGTGTTCACTCCAAATACTCCCCTAGCAGGATTCAAACCGAGTATTATGACAGAAAATTGGCCTGCCCAGTATGGTAGACCTATAGTTGATATTGTTCTCGAATTTAATGAGCCTGAACTTCCAGAGAAATATGAAACCTTGAATACAGTTTTAGATTGAGTTTCTAAAAATAATTAAAAGTTTTTCTTTATTTTATTAATAAATTAAGTCTTTTAGTTATAACACTATCACTGTTAGGTAAATTAAGAAAGATTAATAAAGAAAGATATGAAATAATAAACACCATCGATAAATTGGTGCAAAAATGGACTTAATACAACCCTTACTTTTCAGTTTCAAGGAGAGCATTTTCATTACCTCAATAATTTTGTTTTTAATGATAATTGTAGAAATTGTTGTATTAAAATATCAGAATAATATTATAAAGTTTCTAAAAAATAATAAATTAATAGGATATGTCGTTTCTTCATTCTTCGGTATAATGCCCGGATGTATTGGTGTTTTTGCAATGGACACCCTTTATATGTCTGGTCTTTTAGGTTTTGGTGGCATAATTGCAGCAATGATAGCTACGACTGGAGATGAAACATTTATTTTAATAAGTATGGCTACAAAAGGAGAGATTTCATGGAATATTATTCTTGTTCTCATGTTTGTCTTGTTTATAGTAGGTATTGTGGGAGGGTATCTTGCAGATTATATAAAGAAAAAAACAAATTTAAAATTATGCGAAGAGTGTAAAATTGAATATCACCCTAAAGAAGAATTTAACTTCAATCATTTCTTTAAAAAACATTTAATCCACCATATACTAAAAAAACATATTTGGCAAATATTTCTATGGTTATTTGCCGCCATATTTGTTATAGAATTGTTTCAAGGACAGATTGATTTTGATGTTTCAGGAAAAACAATGTTTCTAGTTTTGATAATTGCAAGTCTAATTGGTTTATTGCCCATCTCAGGTCCAAACGTACTGTTAATAGTTCTATTTTCAAAGGGATTAATCCCATTCTCAGTTTTGTTAGCTAATTCTATAATACAAGATGGACATGGACTACTTCCAATTATGGGGTTCTCGATTAAAGATGCAATAAAAATAAAAACATTTAATTTTATTTTTGGTTTAATGATAGGGGTGATATTACTCTCATTTGGATTTTAAATAATAAAGATTAATAAGTAACTCTCACTCTCAGTTTATTATGAACCTTTCATTCAGCATAGCAGCAAAAGAAGGAAAAGCAAGAACTGGTATTCTTAGATTAAAGCATGGAAGTGTTAAAACTCCTGAATTGATGACAGTTGCAACTAAGGCCACTGTTAAAGCTTTGAGTTCTGAAGATCTTGAGGAAATTGGAGTACAGATTGTAATTGCAAATACATACCATTTGATGTTGAAACCTGGAGCAGATAAAATTGAGAAACTTAATGGACTGCATAAGTTCATGAATTGGGATAAACCAATAGTTACTGATTCTGGTGGTTTTCAAGCATTCTCTTTAGGATTGGGGCAAGAACATGCTGTTGGCAAAATGTATTTTCCTGGAGAAGATGAAGAATTAAAACCAAAGGGAAAGTCAATGGTTAAAATCAGTGATAAGGGAATTTCATTTAGATCGGTTTATGACAATTCTCATCAATATTTAACGCCACTTGATTCAATAAAAAGACAGCATAAGATTGGAAGTGACGTGATTCTTGTTTTAGATGAATGTACATCTCCTTTGTCTTCAAAGGAATACACAGCCAAAAGTCTTGAAAGAACACATAAATGGGCAAAGATTTGTTTAGATTATCATAAAGAATCTGATAGCAAACAATCAATAGGTGGAATAATACAGGGCGGAGTTTGGCAGGATCTTCGTGAAGAAAGTGCTGAGTATATTTCTTCTTTAGGTTTTGATTATATTGCTATTGGTGGAAGTTTAGGTAAAAGTAAAAAAGACATGCATGATATACTAGATTGGACAATTGCAAAACTTCCTGAAAATAAACCAAGACATTTGTTGGGGATAGGTGTTGTTGAAGATATTTTTGAAGCAGTTGAAAGAGGAGTTGATTTATTTGATTGTGTTTCTCCTACAAGGATAGCTCGTAATGGTTATGCTTATGTTCTTCCTCCTTTAGGAACAAAGAAGAATAAGTTTAGATATAAATTAACAGGAACAAAATATGAATTGGATGATAAACCTTTAGATGAAAATTGCAAATGTAAAGTTTGTAAAAGTTATTCACGTGCTTACATCAACCATTTACTAAAAATCTCTGAATTACTTGGATATAATTTGATTTCCTACCACAATGTATATTTCATGATTAATTTGATGAGAGAGATAAGAAAGGCGATAGAATTTGGCTATTTTAAGAAGATGAAAGAAGAGTGGCTTGATTAGAAGTCTATTTTCAAATAAATATATAAAGAATCATCTATTTCTACAATATATGAAATTTTGTCCCAAATGTGGAAAGAAAACCGAAAAACTCCGTGATGGGTTGTGTAGTGAGTGTTCATCAGAGAGTGTTGAGCTATTTGAATACCACCCAAAAGACATCACTATATGCGTATCCTGTGAAAAATTATTTGAAAGCGGGAAGCAGTTTAGCGGTAGTTCTAGAGATAATCTAATAAAAGATGTAATAAGAAAAAGAATTTCATTGAATAAGGATATTAATAATGCCTCCCTAGACCTCAATCTTGAAACCTCTAATAAAAAGATCAAGCATGGAGTTAAGATAAATATTAATTGCAGTATGAGGTTAAGGGGAAAAACAGGTATGAAAGTTGAATTAGATGAAGAATATAATCTTCCTATTGTCTTAAGGTATATCACATGCGAGAAATGTTCAAAGAAAAATACAGGTTATTATGAAGGAATATTGCAAATAAGGCATGATGATAAAAATTTAGTTAAAAAAGCATTGGATGAGCTTGAAAATGTTATGCAGGTTGAAAGTAAAAGAAGTGTTTTTGTTACAAATATTGTTGAAATGAAGAAAGGTGCCGATGCATATGTAACATCTCAGAGACATATCAAAGATATTGGGAGAAAACTTTTTGAGAAATTTGGCGGTGAGATGAAAATAAACGAACAGCTTTTTTCCAGAGACAACTTAAAAAGTAAACATTTGTACAGGGTAAACTTATTGCTAAGATTGCCGGATTATGAAATTGGAGATGTTGTTTTCGTTAAGAATAAACTTATCAGAATAAAAAGAATAAGGGGGCATTTAGTAATGGGTGAAGAATTAAATCAGGAAAAGACTATAACAGTAAACTGCAAGGACGAAGATGTTGAGATGGCTGCGAAGAAAGATAATATTCTTGTAACAACAATAACAAAAGTCAAACCACATGTTGAAGTTATGAATCCTGAAAATTATCAAAGTGACATTTTACAAAATCCAAACAAAATTAAGAGCGAGAAAATTGGTTCTAAAGTTAATGTAATAACCTATAAAGGGATTTGGGCAGTGTAGGGAAAATATGATAAAATTAGACGGCAACGAAGGAGAAGGCGGAGGCCAGATATTGAGAACTGCTTTGGCATTATCATGTATTACAAAAAAGCCTTTTGACATAGTAAACATAAGAAAAAACCGTCCTGATCCTGGATTGAAAGCTCAGCATTTAAATTGTATAAAAACACTGCAGCAATTATACAGTTGTAAAGTAGAAGACAGTTTTTTGGGCTCTGAAAAATTAAGATTTATTCCTGGTGAACTGAAAAAAAGAAAAATAGAAATAGATATTGGAACAGCAGGGTCTATAACTTTGCTTCTGCAATGTGTTGTTCTTCCGTGTGTTCTTGAAAAGAAAAGTATTAAAATAAAAATTATTGGCGGAACAGATGTAAAATGGAGCATGCAGTGGGATTATTATAATGAAGTTGTGCTTTCACAATATAGGAGATTTGCTGATATTGAAACCAGATTGATAAGAAGAGGTTATTATCCAAAAGGAAATGGAGAAATAGAGATAAAAATAGTCCCTAAGGAAAATAAAGAGAAAATCGACCTTTCTAAAAGGGGGAGTTTAATTTATATCAAAGGAATATCGCATGCATCAAAAGATTTAGGCGATGTTGCTGAAAGGCAGGCTTCGGCTGCTGAACAGTCACTATCACAACTTAATTGTCCAATTAGAATTGATACAAGATATTATAATTCTAAGTCAATAGGGAGTGGCATATCTTTATGGGTAACATTTTCTCTAAACGAAGAAGATATAGATATGGTAAGGCCTATAAGATTAGGGAGTGATGCTTTGGGTGAAAAAGGAAAAAGCTCTGAAGAAGTTGGGGAAGAAGCTGGCAAAAAACTTGTTGATGAGATAAACTCAGGAGCGATAGTAGATAATCATTTGTGCGACAATATCCTCCCCCTCTTGGGATTATTTGGAGGAGAAATTAAAACTTCTAAAATAACGAAGCATACATTATCAAATATTTATGTTTGTGAAAATTTTCTTGGAAAAATATTTCAAGTGGAAGAGAATGTAATTAAAGTTCAGCAATCTCGATAGCGTTTTGTATTTCAAGAATATCATAATAGACTGCATCTTTCTTATCTTTTTTGAGTTCAAGTGATATAAAAAGTTGGTGTATTTTTTTTAAATTATATTTTGCATCATCTATCATTCCTTTTTCCAATAAATCACGGGTTTCGTCAATTAAAGAGAAGAGGTCTCCATGTTTTGTCACTCTTTCTCCAACAATTAAACCCTTGGCTTTGTTATGAAGGTTAGAAGTTTCTGTGTTATGAGAAAAATAATTTCTATACTCCAAATCATCTATATCATGTTTTCTCTCTCTGAGTTTTTGTTCAATTCCTCTCAGTATTTTTTCTCTGGTTATAAGATTCTGCCGTGTTTTTTCAAGTTCATTTTCTTTTTGGATGATGTTTAAACTATGTAAATAATCTTTCTTAAAAGAGGTATACTTTTTAATCAGATCTTTGTTTATTTTTTCCATTCTCTTGATATTTTCCTTTAATTCTTTTGCATTCTTCACTTTGAGCTCGCGTTTTTTCAAATCCATTTCCCTAGAATTAAGAACCCTTTCTTTTAATTTAAGACTGGAGTCTTTTTCTTTTTGCATCTTCTTTAATTTTTCTTCACTTTTTTTGATTTTTTCTAAAGATAGATATTCTTTCTCTTTCAATCTTGAAATTTTTGTTGCAATATTTGCTGTGACCCTTATATCTTTTTTCTGTAGTGACTGTTTTTCAATCTCTATCTGTTTCTTCATCTTCATACGCTCAATATGGGGTTCTTCCTTTTTCTTTTCCAACTCCTGTATTTTTTTGATGATTTCGTCTTCTTTTGAACCCAATAGATTTTTCTCTTTTTCTACGATATCAATTTTATTAATTATTTCTTCTTCTTTTTTGTCCAGAAGATCTTTGTCCTCTTCAAGCTTTTTCACTAATAGAAGTACTTCATTTTCTCTCATGGCAAGAAGTTTTTCATTATCATTAAGAGTTTTTTGCTTCCCATCAAAAGTCTGTCCCAATACATTGAGTTGCTCTTTTCTTATGCCAATATCATTTTCAAGCTTTTCCCTTTTAGAAGACAATATATTGATTTCTTTGTGAAATGCATTTAATTTTTTTTGCAATGATTTTAATTCCTTATTTGCTTCGGATTCCTGTAGTTTTATGAATTTACTTCTCTCTTTTAAAGAGATATCTTTATCTTCTGTGTTTTTTATCTTTTCATTCACTTCGTTCCTTAATCTTACAATCAATGCCTTGTCTGATTTGACTTTTTTCTCTACCCTTGTAATTTCTTCCTCCCTTTTTAAGAGCCCTTCTTCTTTTTCAGATAGATTGTTTTGTCTTTCTCTCGTATCATGATCTAATCTTCTTCTCAAATTAGCTACTTGTTCAAACTGCCTTATATGCATATTTTCCTGCTCCTGATTGCGAGGCATTACAAATCCTTTGCGTTTTGAAGAAGGGGGCCTGGATATTGTGCGTATTTCATCATTTGTGGGTGTTTTTAAAAAAATGTTAAAAAAGCTCCTTTTAGGTTTTGGAGGTTCAGGTAATACGATATTAGATTTCTTGCCACCCATAGAGATAGTTTTTATTCGGGAATTTAAAAAGTTTAGTAATCATTATAGAGTTGTCTCAACCCCCCTATAAAATCGTAATCTTTTTAAATGAAACCGTAAGCCCAGCACTTAGGTGATTAATTATGGCTAATGTTTGCACATCCACTAATGTTAAGATAACAAATCTTGCCGGCACAACCAAGTTTATGTGTCCTAAATGCGGAGAATATGAAATTGTAAGGAGTAAGAAAGCAAGAGAACTCGTTATTAAGTATATATGTCCTAACTGCGGTTTTGAAGGACCTAATTAGGTGATAATATGGCTAAAGCAATAATAACTATAAAAATGATGCCAGAATCTCCTGAGGTTGATATGGAGAAATTAGAAGAAACATGTCTTTCTAAGATTAAGGATTTTGCTGGAGAAGGGGAAACGAAAGTAGAGATTGAGCCAATTGCTTTTGGATTGAAGGCTTTGAAGATAATTTTTGTTATGGATGAAAGTATTGGGTCTACTGAACCGTTAGAAAAATCTATTGATGAACTTGAAAATGTTGCTTCTGTTGAAGTTATAGATGTCAGAAGAGCTATTGGGTAAACTCTTCAAAATAATATTTTAAATTTTTTATAAAGTTTTCTGGGTTTTTTTCTAATTCTTCTTTGAGTTCTTCTTTTGTGAACCACTTAATTTCTTCAACTTCATCATTTGGAGTGAATTCATCTTCATCCATTGTCGTATGAAACATCTGTGTGAAGTGGTTTATCCTATCATATTTATTTCCTTTTTTGAAATCCTTAAGTGTTATTCCTAGCTCTTCTTTTGCTTCTTTTATTATATTTGATTCATATGTTTCGCCAACTGCGTTTGTTCCAGCAGCAGATGGTCCCCATTTTCCAGGATCATGATCTCTCCACTTTGCTCTCTTTGCAAGAAGTATATCACCTTTTGAATTAGTGACCCATAAGCCTGATACTCTAAATCTTGCAGGAAACTTTGTCATTCTTTTCACAGAACCTATGATATTGTCAGTATCATCGACCATAATGACTTCTTCTTCGGTGTCTTCCTTCATTTCATACATTTTACTATTTCCCCTTCTTTTGCATTTGTCTTTAATCCTGTTTGTGAAAAATGTGTTCTAGTTACTTTGTAGTTTCTTTTTATTGCTTTAATAATTTTCTCTATTTTGAGCAGGGGAGAAATTTTGTATTTTTTCGCAAGGACATGGATATCGTAAAAACCCACAACATCTAATTCATCGTGAAGTAATTGTATAAACTTTTTTTCAGGATAATTTTCTGGAAGATTTTTTATTATTTTTTTCAGAAGTTTCTTATCGTTTATAGTCCCTGCCCATAATGGTCCTGCTTTTTCAAACATCGAATGCTGTTTTATTATTTTATCAACTTTTGTTTTTCCTTTCTCACATTTGAAGAATATGCGCATATAATGATCTTTTGAATAGGATAAGACAGGGGTTAATGCTTTTTCAAAATCTGCTCCAATCAATTGTACTTTTCTGATTAAGATTCTTAATCCTACTTCATGCATAAGTTCATTCCTTAAAGGAATTGCCCAGTATTTTCTTTTACATGCGTTTGTATACGTTCCGCATAAAGCAGATGTATCAGTAGCTGTAACTGCTAAAATTCCATTTCTTGATAATCGCATTATTGAATTGCTTAAAAAGTGATTTGGTGAACCGAATGGGTCAATATCTATATAATCAAAGCCCAATCCATTAACTAAAAAAATATTTGCATCTGAATTAGAAATTTCAAATTTAGATCTTACATTATTGTTTTTTAGGTTATTTTTAATTAATTTTACTGCATTTTCTGATGTATCATTTATATAGACAGATCTTATTATGCCTTTTTTAAGCTCTTTGAAAAATCTAACAGCTCTTACACCTGTTCCTGCTAAAGGTAGAGCAATCTGCATATCTTTATTGTTTAGTGCATTTAGAACATAAACAGACATATCTCTGTTAAAGCTCATTATTGGATTATAGAAAACTGGTAATTTTCTAGATATTTTCTTCTCTACAGGTATTGATATTTTAGCTTTGCCTTCTAACACTTCTTTGAACATAAAAGAAAAGAAAAAGAACGGAATTAATAAACGTTTCCGTAACCATCTATGTAAACTTCTCTGTGAACAACTCTATGGAAGTCTAATCCTTCATTTCCTGCAGAAAGCCTTATCACATAGAATCCTGGCGTTACATATGCCGGTTCTGAAATCTTGTAGCTTACAACATTCCCTTCATCAAATTCTGCAGACCTTTTCTTCACTATAAAGGGCATGTCATAAGACATCATTGTAACCCTTGTCCTTCCAAGATCGGCCCCATAGTTGTTCTCTAAAGCGACGTTCAGTATAATCTCTTGATAGCTAGGAATTATTTCTGCTCTGTTGACAAGAACTGACTGAGCTGAAGCCATAGCTACAACTGAGAATAACATCACTATAGATAATACAATAATCATTAATTTCTTCATTTATCCCCACCCCATACTTACAAATATGTACTACTCATGAATACGAACTAATATATAAAATTTGTCATTTATAAGAAAAATTGGGAAAAGTATATAAATACTAAATGCTGCGTATACTTAGTTATGGGGGATGAATTGTTCTTTGAGTCAGTGGCATTTCTAGAGCCGAAGTGTCCGGAGTGTAAGATTAAGATAGATTATGGGGTAACTACTAAATATGATGAAGGTGAAGAAGCCCATAAATGTTTAAATTGCGGATTTATTATTAGATGAAAAACTATATAAATGTAGCTTTAATTCTCTAGGAATATAAAAATGAAATACGATGCAAGTGAAAGGGAGAAAGACACGCTCCTATTTTGGAAGGAGAAAGAGATCTATAAGAAAATTAAGGAAAAAGTAGAAAATAGTAGAGATTATTATTTCTTAGATGGACCCCCATATACTTCTGGTTATGTTCATCTTGGAACTGCATGGAATAAGGTATTGAAAGATAGCGTTCTCAGATACAAAAGAGCTAGGGGATTTAATGTTTGGGATAGAGCAGGGTATGATATGCACGGTCTTCCAGTTGAACATAAAGTGCAGGAAAAATTGAAGTTAAAGTTAAAAGAAGATATAGTGAAATATGGTGTCGATAAATTTACGCTGGAATGTAAAAAGTTAGCAGAACATAATCTTCTAAAGATGAATGAGGATTTCATAAGATTGGGAACGTGGATGGATTATGAAAATGCTTATCGTTCTTTATCTAATGAATATATTGAAGGAGTTTGGTGGCTGATTAAAGAAGCACATAAAAAAGGCAGATTGTATGAAGATTTTAGGACAACATATTGGGATTATGTGCATCAAACTGCTCTTGCAAAACACGAACTTGAATATGAAAATGTTGTTGACAAAAGCATATTTGTAAAATTGAAAGTAAAAGAGAATGAATATCTTGTTGTATGGACAACAACTCCATGGACAATTGCATATAATTTGGGAGTTATGGTAAATCCTGAACTTGATTATGTGAAAGCGAAGGTTGATGATGAGATTTGGATTTTAGCTAAGGGTTTAGCTGCACCTGTTGTTCAAACAGTTGCGAATAAAAACTATGAAGTTATTGAAGAATTCAAAGGAAAAGAATTAGAAGGATTAGAATATGAACATCCTTTCAAAGAAATATTAAAAGAACATTATACTGAACTTAAGAAAAAACATCCAAAAGTCCACACAATTGTTATGAGTGAAGAATATGTAACCTTGAGTGCAGGGACTGGCTTAGTGCATATGGCACCTGGTTGTGGTCCTGAGGATTATGAAGTAGGTCATTTAAACAAAATACCTGCATGGAATAATCTCAAAGAAGATGGAACTTATCCAGAAAATATGGGTATTTTTTCAGGATGGCATGCTAAGCATGATAATGAGAAATTTACAGAAGAACTTGATAAGCTTGGAAGCATAATAGCAGTAACAGAAGTTGAACACGATTATCCTTTTGGTCAAAGATCACATAAACCTGTTGTATTTAGAGCAACAAAACAATGGTTTTTCAAAGTTGAAGATTTGAAAGAACAGTTAATAAAAGAAAATAATGAAATAAAGTGGATACCTCAAACAGCATATAATGCATTTAATTCGTGGTTAGAAAATTTAAGAGACAACTCTATATCAAAACAAAGATTCTGGGGAACTCCCCTGCCTATATGGAGAAATGTTGAAAATGAAAAAGACATAATTGTTGTCGGAAGTTTAAGCGAGTTAGAAGAATTAAGTGGTAAGAAATTAGAAGACCCGCACATCCCTTTTATTGATGAAATTGAAATTGAGGAAAACGGTAAAACGTACAAAAGAGTTCCCGATATACTAGATGTCTGGGTTGATGCAGGAACTGCTTCTTGGAATTGTTTGAATTTTCCAAAAAATAAAGAAAATTTTGACAGATTATTCCCGGCTGATTTTATATTGGAAGGAAAGGACCAGATAAGAGGGTGGTTTAATTTATTATCTGTAGTTTCAATGCTGGGTTTCGGTAAAAAATCCTTTAAGAATGTTTACATGCACGGATTCGTACAAGATAGTCAAGGAAGAAAGATGAGTAAAAGTTTAGGGAATACAATACTTCCTGATGAAGTGATAGATAAGTATAATGCAGATACTCTTCGTTATTATATGATTGGTGGTTCAAATCCTGGATTAGATATAAATTATAATTTTGATGATATGAAGACAAAGAATAGAAATTTAACAATATTATGGAACTTACACAATTATCTTCTTGATTTATGCAAAACACATGATTATAATCCTGTAGATGGAAAAATTGCAAAAATAGAAACTGAAGAAAAATTAATGTTATCTAAACTGCATTCTTCAATAAAAAAATGTACTGGTGCATTTGATGAATATAGAATAAATGAAACACCTGATATTGTTGAAAAGTTATTTTTAGAATTAAGCAGAGGATATATACAAAAAGTTAGGGATAAGATAAGTAATGAAGAAGAAAGAGGGACAGTAATTACTGTTATTTATGATGTACTTATGAATGTTTTGAAAATGTTTACACCAATTGCACCCTTTATGACTGAAGCTATATATCAAAATTTCAAAAATGCGTTTAATCTCAAAGAAGAAAGTATCAGCTTGTATGAATGGCCTATTTACGATAAAAATAGGATAGATACTGAACTTGAAGAAAACTTTGCAATAATTGATGAATTAGAACAAGCGATTCTTTATGCAAGAGAAAAAGCACAACATGGAATTAGGTGGCCTGTAAAAGAAGTTGTAGTTGAAAGTTCAGATGAAAAAGTAAAAAAAGCAATTAAAGAGCATGAGAATTTGTTGAAAACACAAGTCAATGCAAAAAATATAAAGATTGTTGATAATATGGGCTTTGAAAAAACAACAAGAGCTGAATTCAAAAACATACAAAAAGATTATGGTCCTTTAGCAGCAAGAATAATAGCTAAATTGGCTACGGAAATGAAAACTGTTATGGGAAAAATAGAAAAAGATAATGAAGCAGTTTTAAAAATAGATGATGCCAATATTATATTGAAGAAAGAGCATTTCTTGTTTGAATTAAAAGTCCCTGAAAATTATTCTCACACTGAATTTAAGAAAGGAAATATTTTTGTTAATAAGGATATGAATGAAGAATTATTAGCTGAAGGCTTTACAAGAGAAGTAATGAGAAGAGTTCAGATAGTTAGGAAAGATGAAGGACTGGAAAAAATAGATAGGATAAAATTGAATATAGAATGTAGTGAAAGAATGCAATCTTTTTTGGATAAAAATATGATTATGGACAAAGTTGGAGCCAATGAATTAAATTTTGGTTCAGGTGAAAAAGAGTTCAAAATAAAAGATGAAACAATTAAGATAAAAATAGAGAAAATTTAACAACATTCGTCTTTTAACATCTGTCCTTCTCTTCCGTATTTTGTTTTTTTGCCTTTCTTAGCACAACTTTTACATAAATAATGATGTTCAGAACTTGATTTAATATCTTTTTTGACACGATGGTTGTCACAGACAAAATTTGTGCATGCATCACAGAAGTAATCTGTATACTTCCCACACTCTGCACATTTCCCATCCATGCTGTATCTATGTCCCATATGATGTAAATAGAAGAGGAAATATATAAAATTATATGTTCTTTATTCCATAACCGCCAACAATTGCATCATTTTTTGCGGCTAACTCCCTGATTTGATTGTTGTATTTTTTTAGAGTGTCGTAACTAACATTACACATTCCTTCGGCCCATAAAGTTGCTGCTACTTCTGTATCTATGAGGTCTTGATCAACAAATGCGTCTGAAACACTTTTCCAAGAAGGTGATCCCGGAAGTGGTAATAAAGGGGAAGGATCAACAACAATGACATCATTATAGGTAAAAAGTTCTTTTGCAAATGAAAAAGTGTTTTCTAGAGACTCCTCTGTTTCCCCTATTCCTCCAAGAACGAAAGAAACATACATCTGAATATTTGCTTCATCTAAAAGTCTTACAGCACCCCTATTTGTTTCAAGAGTTGTATATCCTTTTCCTATTCCAGATCTGAGCATCTTGTCATCTCCAGAATCAAGTCCCATGTTTACTCTCTTCACTTTTAACCTTTTTAGTAAAGAAATCGTGTAATCATTGATTTCGGAAGCTCTTGCAAACACAAACAATTCCGTTTCAAGTTCTCTTGGTCTTTCTTCTGCTAAAGCTTCAAGATAATTCGTGTTTTTATAAGGAATATTAACAAATGAAGTTAAGCTATCTGCAGTTTCATAAACAAAGTTTATTCCAAATTTTTTTTCCATATATGTTATTTCTTCCCAAAACCTCTCAACTGATGTATTTCTAAAAGACATATCTGGAATGTTACAGTAGATGCAACGATTTTTAGAACCTCTTCCACAACCCTGTGCGTTCCTGGTCACAGAAGGTGTTATCCTTTTATCATGATATTTACCAAATTGCCTATTGTAATTTTTTATATACGGTTTTAAATCTATAAACGATCTATCAAATATTGGTACGTCTTTTATATGTAAAGATTTTATATTATTTGAAATTATTGTATCTCCTTCTCTGTGAACTAAAGAAGAAACTTTTGAAGCATTTCTCTTTCCAGATAAGAATTCTAAAAATTCTCTAAATGATTCTTCAGCATTATCTCCCCTTGTTATATAATCAACAAAAGGTCTATTGTTTAAGGTTTCTTTTCCAAGGTAATACACATGATGGCCACCAAGTAATGTTATGATGCCCTTATGATTTGCAGCTTCTGCTATTTTTAGTGAATTTTCATGAGTAGAACCATATGAGTTTATACCGACCAAATCCGCATCCAAATTATTTATAACATTCTCCAAACCAATGATATTTCCATCTAATATCTCAAATTCTATTTCTGGAAAAAATATTTTTCCGTAAGAAGCTAATGCTATTAATCCTGCAGGAGGAAAACAACTTAAATTTGCAAGAGTATCTGTTTCTGTGCTTATAGGTGCATTTACAAGTTGAATTTTTTCAAGTTTCATTTTATCACATTTATTTGGCCTGTCTGTGTCCCCGAAGAAAAATTAAAATTAATTATGTCCATCTTTCCTTCGTAAAGTTTCTTGTAAATTGAAGAAAATATTCCTGAACAATAGAAATCCTTATCATAAATTACATTAAATGCACTTTGATACCCTCTCTTTTCTTGTTCCTTAAGAAATTCTGCCATTATTGTTCTACAAATAGGAACAATTCCTTTTTTTGATATGTTACTTAATTCAGAAAGGCATGTATTGAATTTAATAGGATGTATAAAATAAGTGTCCCCCATCTTTACAATCTTATTATTCGAATAAAATTTCTTCAAACTTCTTGAACCCCTATTCCTAAAAGTATTTTCAAAGTATAATTCTAATTCAGAAACTAAATTATATTTCAAAATAATTTCCTGATAACCTTCTGGAAGATAATCTTCTTGATTTTTCTTTGGATTAATCAAATCAGAAGAACCGAGATTTCCAATCAACAGAGAAATTGTTTTGAATTGTTTTGAATTTTTGAAAGCGATACATGAAGCTTCAAATAAAGACTCGCTTATGTCATCATTCAAAACTATTAACGAATTATCTTTTCTTCTATAGTTGATTGTGCCAGCATTTAGAATCCAACTTTTTGTATCCACTGCACTAAATGCAATTTGGTTTGCAAGATCTTCTATTGTGTCTTCATCTAGTTTCATAACTATGAAGTGCTAACTAAGGAATATATCAAATATTCTGTTAAAAAACATGCTTTTCATGGATAAATTTATATATTATAACATATATGTCAATATCTATGGTGTATAAACTTGATAAAATAAATAGAAAGATATTGTATGAATTAGATAAAAATTGTAGAATTTCTGATAATAAACTTGCTAAGATAGTTAATAGAAGCAGAGAAGCTGTAAGAAACAGAATAAACAAGTTAGTGAAAGACAACATCATTCAAGGTTTTATTACAACAATTAACCCAAGTAAGTTTGGTTATATGTTCTTTAAATTATATTTCCAAGTACGTCCAGATCTTGAAGAAAGAGAAAAATTCTTTTCATACTTAAAGAAAATGAATGGAATGTATTGGTATGGAACTAATGACGGGATATGGGATATGCATATGACTATTTATGCAAAGAGTGTAAAAGAATTTAATGATTTGAAAAATAAGATTTATAACAATTTTAAACACATTCTGTTAAAAAGAGGTACAGGGGTTTTAGTAAAGACAATGATTTATGTTAAAAAATACCTCTCTGAAAAAAATGAAGATTTCAAAGAAACATATTTTGCAGGGGAAGTTAAAAAATTAGAAGTCGACGACGTAGATATGAGAATAATAAATGAGATTGCAATGAATGCAAGAATAAGTCTTGTGGATCTTTCTAGAAAAGTAAAATCAACAGTAGACATAGTAAGAAACAGATTAAAAAAATTAGAAGAAAACAAAATAATCGTACATTATAGGGTAGCTATCAACCATAATAAATTAGGATATATCATGTTTAAGTCTTTTCTATATTTTGACAATCTTTCTGATGAAGAAAAAATAAGATTTATTGAATATTGTAGGACAAATAGGAATATAATAAATGTTGTGGAGCAATTAAGTGCTTGGGATTTTGAAATTGAGTTAATGGCAGAAAGTTATGAACAATTTAATTCTATTATGAATGACATAAGATTAAAATTCAAGGATTCTTTGAGAAATTATGAATTCGCGTTAATGATGGACGATGTGTGGGTTTTCGAGGAAAAGAAGTTCTTATAAAATTAAATGATATTATAATTTTTTATAAACCAAAATCTCAGAGATAGGGAATTCGCATTGTTTGATAACTCCATCTTGAGTTTCAATAACCTCATTCTCTGGTGAAGTGACTATCAATCCGCCTGGTTTGAGAAGTTTTATTGCAGAGATAGTTATTTGGGGAATCCCTGTATAAGGAACTGCCCTTATATTACACTTATGGCTATCCATACAACACTGATCCCATGCATAATATACTAAATCAAGAGAATTTTCATCTAGGGGGAGATTGATTCCATCTAAAATGAAGTTTAAGGGATCTTGATTTTTTGCTAATTTAAGAGTCGGACTTATCTTTTTATCAATGAAAATCCAATGACCATAATCAAAAAAAGAGAATTTTTGAGGACTATCTCCTGGACAAAGATACGCTGATTTTGAACTTTGTGAAAGAACATTAAGAATAGGTTGTATCTCCAATCCCATTATTGAATCTGTTAATTGAGTGATAGTTTCATTATGGAATACTGTGGGGACAAATTCATCTTTAAGATTGAACTGATGACAATAATCCTTAAAAGAATTATTAACTGAAAAAATAGAATTAATTTTAGGAGTATTTTCAGAAAAATCTTCATCACCACAATATGAATTAAAAATACCTTCACTTAATAAAACCTTGAAACCAGTATCATAATCATTAAAAATTTTAAATAATAAACCGAATTCAGTTTTTATGATAGAAATTGCCTCTTTTTCTGCCTGAATATCATATCCTGTATATTCAGATCTTTCCCCCCAGGTCTCACGATATATTTGACTAAGTGTGTGTTTTGCATTTTTGATATTTATTTCTGCTTCTGGATAATCAATTTTAAATTTGGCAATAGCCTCACTAGCCAAATCTTCAATCCTTTGTTTTTCTTCTAAAATATTCATTTATTACCTAGGAGGGATGAATTATTTATAAATGTTGACCCACTGGACACTGGACATGGGCGCGTAAGCTATTTAAATGAAATTGCTTATATGTTTTAATCATGGGATATATGAAAGTCAAAGGAAAAAATATAAGTGTTCTTTCAAAAAAAGAAGTGGACTTCATATCCTTAACAGATATTGCTAAATCAAAAAATGAAAAAAGAAGTGAACAAGTTATCCAGAATTGGATGAGAAATCGTCACACTATTGAATTCTTAGGATTATGGGAAAAGATAAATAACTCTAAGTTTAAACACCTCGAATTCGATGTGTTTAGAAATGAATCTGGACTGAACAGTTTTGTTCTAGTTCCCAAACAATGGATAAAAAAGACTAATGCAGTAGGGATAATTTCAAAATCTGGTAGATACGGTGGAACTTATGCCCATAAAGACATAGCTTTTGAATTTGCTTCTTGGATTTCTACTGAATTCAAATTATATCTAATAAAAGAGTTTCAAAGGTTGAAAGAGGAAGAAAATGAAAGAAAATCATTAGATTGGGACTTAAGAAGAAATCTGGCAAGAATAAATTATAGAATCCATACAGAAGCAATTAAAGAAAATATTATTCCAAGAAGGGTTTCAAGGGCCCAAGAAAAGAAAATATATGCAAATGAAGTTGATGTATTAAATGTTGCTTTATATGGAATGACAGCAAGTGAATGGAAAGGGAGAAACAAAAGTAAAATTGGAAACATTAGGGATTATTCTAGTGCTTCTCAATTAGTCTGTTTATCAAATTTAGAAAGCCTTAATTCTGAATTCATAAAAGAAGGCTTAGAACAGAGTAAGAGATTAGTTAAATTGAATGAGATAGCTATGCAACAAATGAGAATTTTAACTATGGCAAATATGCCACAATTAGAGGTAAAAAATGGCAAAGATAATGATTGACGCTCCTCTGAACGAGATAACGTTTAGGAAGTATGAAAAACCTGAAAATCTAAGCAAAAGAGAAATAGTGAAGAAATTATGCTTAAGTCTAGGATTATTACAGCCAGGAGATTCTAGGGATGTTATAGTTGACATTTTTTACACATTATTAAAATCTGCAAAAGAAGAGAAATTTCTTGGAAGTGAAGAAGTTAGAGAAAAAGTTATCAAATTAAGAGAAAAGGAAAAACTCCCTTTAGTTGGAGTTGCTTCATCGAATGTAAGGAGGCAGTTGAAAAGACTTCGCAACTTATTTTTGATTGAGAAAATCAAGAACAAATACAGAGTCACAGAGTTTCAATCTTTAAATGAAATATTCCAAGACAAGATAATGCAATATCTATTGCCTTCTATTGTTTCTAGAATTAAAGACTATATTAACGAGATAGATTCACTCAATTAAAGAACTTACAGCTTCTATGCCAGCTACGTCTACAACTAAAAACAGAACTAATATTGCAGGAGTAAACACTGCCCCTGTTGCCAATGTTATGAAGATGTAAAGTAAACTTATTATCATTTAAACACCCAGTATTTTTTTATGTCTTAACACTATTTCTCTTCTGCATTCTCTTCTTCTTGCTCCCTGATGAGGATAGTCATCTTTGCCTTTATATGGGCAAACAAGTTCATTTCCACATAGAGGAACTGCCCTCTCAATCATGAAAACACAGGGGTCTTTGGGCGGAAGTCTACGTATATAACCGTTTAAATCCTCTTGAGATATTACACCAGACAGGACAATTTCCTTATCCATCTTCCCCCCTATGGAGAATAAGTTAATAAAGTATATAAAGATTTCCTAATTTCCTATAATTATGGTATATGAACCGCGAGAGGATTCTGAATTGCTTGCAAGAAACACAAAATACGCTTTTGGGAAAGTATTAGATATGGGAACAGGCAGCGGAGTTTTAGCAAGTGCTTTTGGAGCAGATGTAGCTGTTGATATAGATCCTGAAGCAATTGAAAATTGTAAAAATAAAAAAACAGAATTCAGAGTAAGTGATCTATTTTCGAATGTTCCTGAAAAATTTGATACAATCATTTTTAACCCACCATACTTACCTATGGATGAAGAAGATGAAAAAATAAAAGACATTGCTTTATTTGGAGGAAAAAATGGTTGGGAACTAATTGAAAGGTTTTTAATTGAAGCTAAAGAACACTTGAATGAAAACGGAAAAATATTATTGTTGTTCAGTTCTTTAACAAATAAAGAAAAAGTTGAAGAGATTATTTTAAGAGAAGGTTACAAATTTGAAAAAATTGATGAATTAAAGATGGATTTTGAGAGGTTATATGTTTATGAAATTCAAAAATGTTGAAGAAATAGTGAATAATGCACTTCAAGAATATGTTGGAACTGGATCTAATGGAAACGGTTTGAACTTAGCTGACTTAAAGCAAAAATATTCTATTGTCATGGATTTTATAATCAGATACAATGTAATGTCAATTGAGAATTCAGATGATAAATACAAATACAAAGATATGCCTTGGAAAACTACATTCACTCAACTTTATACATGCCTGAAGAAACTTTTTGCCGAAAACCAAATTAATACCAAAAAAAGATTTGACAGTAGATTAAGATTGGTAACTCCCAGAGAAAAAGGATATGAAAAATATCTCACTGAAGATGAATTAATAAATAACTTAGTAGAAAATCTTGCTGGAAAGGATGAAGATGCATATTCCACTATGGACAGAGAAAATGTTGTAGATAATTATAAATCCATGCTAGAAGAACTTGATAGATTAAGAAAAAATTATTTGGGAAATAAAGCTTGGCGTTATATTAAGATGCATGTTCCTAAAAGATATATCCCAAAAATCATGACCAAAAAACAAAATGCAGCTACAAAATAAAACTTTTTTTGCAAGAGGAAAAAGAGGAGTTGTTTATACAGCTGACCTTAATGGAAAAAAAGTTGCTATTAAAGAGAAGAGAGAAGACTCAAAAGCTATGGGAAGAATAGAAAATGAAGCACGTTTTCTAAAATTATTAAATAAATATAACATTGGTCCTGAATTTATTGAGTCCGGAGAAAATTATTTGGTTTATACTTTTGTCGAAGGAGAATTTATTTTGGATTTTATTGAAAAAAATGAAAAAGAAGAAATAAAGAAAGTTCTTTTAGATGTTTTTTCTCAATGTCACACAATGGATAAACTTGGAATAAATAAAGAAGAGATGCATCATCCAATCAAACATGTTATTGTGGGTACTAAAGTTAAGATGATTGACTTCGAAAGATGTAGATACACAGAAAAAGCACATAATGTAACACAGTTTGTCCAGTTTGTTACAGGAACAAAATTATCCACTATATTAAATAAAAAAGGTTTTAAGATTGATGTTGAAAAACTAAGAAATCTAGCGAGAGAATATAAAAATAATTTAAATGAAGAGAATTATAAAAAAATTAAAGAGGTTATTTCCTCTTCTTCTTTTTCGTCTTTTTAATATCTTTCTCGAGATCTAGCTCTTCAAGAAGCTCTTTGTATCTGTTCCTGATTGTAACTTCTGTTACACCAGCAACATCTGCAACTTCTCTTTGTGTACGTTTCTCACCATGTATTAAAGCACTCACGTACAAAGCAGCAGCTGCAATTCCAGTTGGTCCTCTTCCTGAAGTTAATTCAGCTTCCTGAGCAGATTGTAATATCTCTATAGATTTTGACTGAGTTTCTGCTGATAATTTTAAAGCTGATGAAAACCTTGGAATATAATCAGCTGGATTAGAAGGCAGAATGGTTATACCAAGTTCTCTTGTTACAAACCTGTAAGTCCTTCCTATTTCCTTTTTTTCTATTCCACCAGATTCAGAAAGTTCGTCTAATGTTCTAGGAACATCATGTCTCCTACAAGCTGCATATAATGCACCTGCAACAACACTTTCCATTGATCTACCACGAACTAATCCTCTTTGAACAGCTAGTGTATAGATACGAGCAGCTTCCTCTTCGACCGTCTTTGGAAGTTTTAGATATGAACTGACTCTTTTTAATTCTGCTAATGCTAATTTTAAATTTCTTTCAATGGCTGTACTTATCCTATATTGCCATTTCCTCAATCTGAAGAATTTATTACGTTCTCTGTTGCCTAATTGATAAATATCAGACTTTCTTCCGACTTCAGTACCTAAACCTTGGTCGTATTGCGTGTACGTCATAGGAGCTCCTGAACGTCTTTTTTTATCTCCTGAATCAGAATCAAACTCACGCCATTCCTGGCCGTAATCGACCATTTTTTCTTCTACAACAAGTCCGCAATCCTTACAAATCACTTCGCCCTTGTCTTTGTTCCAGAATAAATTTATGCCTCCGCATTCGGGACATTTCTTTACAAAATCAGATGCCATGAAATCACCTTGTATTATTATAGTTGCGCAACACATTACCCCCACGATATTTGTGATACGACGATGAATACATTAAGTTTATAAAGGGGATGCGCACCTCATATATAAATGTTTCCCTATTCTTAGTAAAATATTTAAATAACTCGTTCATTTTTCTGGAAAAAACGTATTAAAAGGATTGCGAAATCTTTATAAGGTATTTTCATTGCTTTTTGTCTATGGAAGAGATAATTTTTGTAACAGGAAATAAGAGAAAATTAGAAGAATTTCAGGAAAAATTAGGGAATATTAAAGGGGAGGATATTGATTTAATTGAAATACAAGGTAGTGCTGAAGAGATTATTAAACATAAGGCAAAACAAGCCTTTTCTATAATAAAAAAGCCTTGTATAGTTGAAGATACTTCATTTGGATTTAAGGCATGGAATTGGTTACCTGGACCATATTTTAAGACATTTTATGAAAAATTAGGAATAGAAGGCATTCCTGGTTTGCTTAAAGATGACAAAACAGCTAAAGCAACATGTTTGATAGGGTATGCTAAATCTGAGGAAGAGATTATTGTTGTAAAAGGAGAAGTTTTGGGGAAAGTAGTTGAAGCAAGAAATGATAATGGCTTTGCATTCGACAGGATATTTGTTGCAGATGATTGTGAGAAGGCGTTTTCTGAAATGAGTGTTGAAGAGAAAAATAAACTAAGCCATAGAGGAAAGGCTATTGATGAATTGAAGAAGATTCTCGACTTATAGATAAAGTTTATAAAGTCCTCTGTTCCTCCCGTTGATTGTGCCGCTGTCGCATAATCTGGTATTGCGCGGGTCTTGAAAACCCGTTTCTTAACGGATATCCCGGTTCAAATCCGGGTGGCGGCGCCATTTCTATATGCAAATATTTATTAATTATTCAATCATACCTTACGATTGGGTTTCAAATATGAAAAAATACATGTTACTTACAGCGTTTTTTGCGCTAGTTTTTTCCACTGCTTTTGCACAAAAAATGACACCAAAGACTCTAACAAACATTGTCGTTAATGAAGCTTTAAAACCACAGAACAGGCTTAAAGAAAATAGGTCAGGAATATTTAGTATGGGGGCCCAACAACATGAATATGGGATAGATAAAACAATAAACGGTGAATTATATCAATTCACAGTATGTGATTTTCCACCATATGGTATCTTTAGTGATATTGATGATGCATCTCTTTCAGTCTCCACCACCTCTTCAACATTTTCGCCTGTTGCATACTTCACAACTGGTGATGTGTGTAGTAGTGGTCATGTGTTCTCTGGTTATGACAAGAAGAACGGCCCACTATGGGACGATACAT
>CAZZGN010000005.1:0-25478 GCA_964654165.1 uncultured Methanosarcinales archaeon
TTGACAGATTCTTCACTTTCAGAGCTTATATTCTTTTCTAGTGGTTTTACAATAAGATTAGTCAATAGTTCACCAGTAGTAAAATGAGTTACTATTCCTTTATTTTTGCTTTTATAACCAAGTGTTATTAGATACTCATGAAAACTATCAGATTCATTAAACATAAAACCTGTTAATATACATGTATCAACATAATCTAAATCTTTATGCTTTATCTTCTTCTTTCTTTTTCCCATTCCTAATAGATTTATAGAAGTTATATATAAATAACATTATTTTTTAGTACAGAAATCTTATTATATAACCTAACACCCCTCTGTACGTGAAATTACGGCGTATCAATAACAGATGATTAGAGGCGCCGGCCGGGATTCGAACCCGGATAGATGGCTTGGAAGGCCACAATCATAGCCGTTAGATCACCGGCGCGTATTGTGATGGGGAAATTAGCCATTTATAAATCTTTCTTTGCTTCTGAAAAACCCTGCTTTAGTTTTTCCAAAAATTGCACAAAGTGCTCTTCTTTCACACATGCTCCACAAGCATGTTCATGGCCTCCACCATAACCTTCTAAGCCAATAAGAGATTTTTCGAGAATTTTTGGAATAGGGATATGTTGAGATCTCAAAGATAATTTGTATTCTCCAGATTTGTTTCTTCCGACAAGAATTATTTTATCAGGATTCTTGTATTGCAAATAATTTGAGATTTCTTTTGAAAAACTGAACTTATCAGATTCATAAATATATACAATTATCTCTTTATCTACTATTTTTTTCCCAATAGCTATTAACTTTTCATATTCTTCCACTATCGGTTTCATTTTCCTAACAATATATTTTGCCTCTTCACTCTGCTCATCTAGTAAATCATAAGGATTCTTGATTTTTATTAATGCTTTTATTCTTTTTTTGACGCTGTGTGTGTCTCCTTTTAACACCATAGAAAAGATGTCAATTACTTTACTTAATCGTGAATCAAAAAGTGCTTCCGGTGGAGAGGTAATTTTTTTATCTAACAAATCTGGATATTCTTTTTGAAAATCTGCTATGTAAGGGGGCATTGTCCAATCCCCAATTGCACCTACAGCTGCTATCCATAAATCATTTTTAATGGTGTTGTAACAGAGAGCGGTTGTAGAACTGTCATTTTTTTCATAGTCAAAATCACAAGGGTTGAATGATTTTATGTGAGGTGGGTGGCTGTGAGGGTGATGATCAACCCAGATTATTGGGATTTTAATGTCTTCAAAGAAGCTCTCATCAATATTTGGAACGTCAAGAACGAATATCTTATCAGGGTTATATTTTTCCACATGCCTTAAGAATCTTTCATCTAAAACCGGCACGGATTTGACAAATACACCATTTCCTTCTTTTTTATATCTATATAATATAAGAAATGAACACAATCCATCAGGATCATCATCATACATAAATAATGGGTTATTGCAGTTATCAAGCTCTTCTTTCAGTTCTTTGTATTTTTCTTCGGGTAACATCTATATAAGAGAAAGAAGGGGGTATATAAAGGTTTTCCAATCAATTTAATTCAATTCTTTCATGAATCTTTTTAAGGTTGATAGAATGTGCTCTTTTTGAGTTTTTAATAGTTTAGCAGTTTCTTCAAGAACATCTCCTGAGAATTTTTTTGATGATGTGAATGTGATTTTTTCAATTTCCTTACCTTTTTTCATTGCTTTTTTGTTTTTCTTCCATTTTATGAATATTTCTTCTGCTCTTGATGGGACTTGATTAGGATTAACGTTCAAAAATTTGGAAATTTCTTCTAAACTTCCTTTTTCTTCCTTATTTACTTCTTTTGACCTTATTCCTGATGTGAAAGTTAATCTTACTAGTCCATCTTGGATTTTTGAAGATTTTATTAAGGTTATACTACCTATTTCTGATGTGTTATTTAAGTGAGTACCGCCGCAAGCTTCGACATCTATTCCCTTAATGTTGACGATTCTTAATTCCTTCCCTGGAACAGATCCTCCTTGATATATTGACATTCCGTATTGTTTTTCAGCTTTTTCTCTTGGCATATGGGTTTTTTCAATATCAATCTTTTTCTTTACAATTTCATTCGCTTCTTTTTCTATAGCTTTGAGTTCTTTATCATTTATATTCTGATAGTGTGTTATGTCTAAAGTTGCTTTCTCCAAAGTTTTTCTTGCACCTGCTTGGTTAATATGGCTTCCTAAAACTTTTTTTGCAGCTGCATTTACAATATGTGTTGCTGTGTGGTGGGATGCAAGTTGTTTTCTTCTTTCTTTATTTACGTTGCATGTTACTACATCATTTTCTTTAAAACCAATTTTTGACAGTTCGTGAATTATTATTTTCCCCTGTTTGAATACATCAATCACTTCATTATTATTGATAGTTCCTTTATCACTTAATTGTCCCCCAGATGTGGGATAGAATTGTGTTTTATCTAATATAACATAGTTGTCCATAATTTTGAGAACCTTTGCTTTAAATTCTGAAGGTTTCCAGTCATCAAGGTAAAGAATCTTTGTATCAGAGATTTTTCCAGTTTTTATTTCCTTTTCTTTAGTTGTTGATGCTACGTTTTCTTTTTGTTCATGTCTTTCTGAAACAAGTGCATAAAAATTATCTGGAACGTGTATTTTCTTTCCAAGTTTTTTTGCTTCGTCTGCAATAATCTCTGGATTGATTCCTTGGCTGTCATATAATTCAATAAGTTTTTCCGTTGTTATTTTTTCTTTTATTATTTTTTCTACAATTTGTTTACTTCTTCTTTTCATTTCATAATATTTCTCTTTTTCAATTTCAAGAATCTTTTTTACATTATTAACAGAACTTTTAAGTTCAGGAAAAATATTTTTTAATTCATCAGCGTGCCATTCTGCAACTTTTCCTAAGTCAATATTCCATCCAAATTTATCGATAAAGCGCATTGCCCTTCTAAAAACAATTCTAAGATTATATCCCCCACCTACATTTGAAGGCAACATGCCGTCGCTTATTGCGACAAGAAGTGTTCTTGCGTGTTCAGCTATTGAATATAATGCAGTCATTGGTTCTATTTTGTTTTTCAGTTCTTCTGGTTTTAAATTAAGTTTTTTTGCAATCTTTTCCCAGATTACATCTACATTTTCAACTTCATCTGCATTTAATAATGTGGAATATTGAGAAAATTGTGAATATAACTTGTGATTAGTTTTAATATCAATTTTTTCCTTTATTTTTTTTAATGTTGTTGGGAATGTAGCTTCATAAATATTTTCTTTTCCTTGTGAAAACCATGCTATTCTCTCCATGCCTAAACCCATATCTAAAACTTTTAATTTTAACTGTTTCCTGCCTTCGGAACTTTGCTCGTAGAGCATGTAGACTTGATTGAAAAGTTCTATACCTCTTGAGAAGAATTCCATACATGGTCCAAAATTACTTCCACCTGCCCATGCATCCTCATGAATGGTTAATTCTTTCTTATCTAAACCAACTCCTTCTATAATAAAATCATAAATGTCTTTGAAAGCCTGTTCTTGGTTCCATTCTTTTTCTTCTACAAACATATGTTGTCCTATCATGACAAAACAAGTCATATGGCTTCCAGTGATGCCTACATTATCTACATCACCAAATCTTAAGCATAATTGAGGGATGAGAAGTTTTTTCGCTGGTGGTTCGATTTCACCTGTGATTACATATGGTTGGAATGCCGCAATAGATGCTATTGTAAATTCAACTGTTGGATTCCATCTTGCAACTACTGGGTATCTGTCAATTGGTTTGTAGCCTCTTGGTTTAAGAATTTCAATTATTTTTTTCCATACTTGAATATATGTTAAGTTATTTTTTGCTGGTGTTTTGGTTATTTCTACCTTCCCTAAACAAGTTGGATCTCCGCATGTGTTTTGATTGGATGTTGTCCAGAAATAAGTTCCACAAGTGCATTTTTTCCTTGAAAAACCTTCTTTTTTCAGAAAAGCTGTTGGATAGTATGTATTAGGATTGTTAGAGGATTCTTTCTTGAATTGTTTTTTTAGTTGTTTATCTGTGAGCATAAGATTATGGATTATTAGATGTTTAAATAGTTTGTTGTTAAGGTTGTTTTAAATAAGCTTTTTCTATACTATTAAGACTTGAAATCATAACCCTTCCGTCAGGTTGTTTAACTATGAGATTCTGATCGTAGAATAATTGTAGATCTTTTGAAAACTCTTCTTTATTCTTTGACAAAATCCATGCAGCATTTTCTAAACTCATAGAATCTGGGAACGTTTTTTTTTCGACTTTGCTTTTATATCTCGCACCATCAAAATCTTTTAAAATTCTTGTGAATACTAATTTGATTGCTACAGCCGCTGAAACGCCTCCAGTATAGAAATCGAATTCCTGGTATTCTTCTTCTTTTTTTAGAATTGAACATATGTAGGTTATTCTACTAATTGGACAATTAGTTAAGTTTGAAATGATTTCGTAAGAATAAAACTTCCTTGTATTTTTTTTTAATTCTTGGATTTGTTCTGGAGTTGCCACAAGATCTTCTTCATTAAGAAGGGGGTAGACAAATTCAGGGTTTGCTTTTATTTTTGGATCTGTTAGATCTTTATAAGGGTCTTCAATTCTTCCTATTGTGTTGTCTTTTAAATAATTTTTAATTATTATTTCCAAATCTTCTTCTTTTACAACTATATTATTTAATTTTGAAACAAAATTATTTAATTTTGAAACAAAAACTGGTTCAATCATGCCTTTATTTATAAGCTTCGAGCCAGCACGATTAAACAACGCGGGTTTCAATCCATTTTTTCTTGCATACGCGCTTAAAACAACACCCTTTATTGGTATGTTAAAGCTTTTTCTATATTTGTCTAATAGTACTCCATTTTCATCAAGGTATTCTTGATTTATTATTGTGTTTTTTTTTGATTCCTCAAAGATTTTTTTTCAATATTGTACCTTCTCAGGAAATCAGATTTAGACATACTCTCTTGAAGTCCACTTAAGATTTTGACTTCCATCCAATAGAATACATGATTTTTATTTTCTATTTTTTGTTTTTCTTCGCCCAATTTATTTACCTTCTTTCTTGAATTGTTTTTTTAGTTGTTTATCTGTGAGCATTGGGCAAGGTGTTTATTGAGGATTTATATAATTTATTGTTTATCCGTCTTTACAAAGTATGTTTCTATCATGTTCATGAGGTCTTTTTGCGCATTGTATTTGAATTTGTTGGTAATGCTGTTTATTATGGTCAAATTGGCTTTCATACCATTTCCCCCATATGTTATTAGAGCATTCCCTTCTTTACTATCAAACAAGAATTTTTCGAGAAATGTGATTTGTTCCTGCCATTTCCCAGGTTTTATCTTTTTTTCTGCAATACGTTTCTGAAAGTCTATTTTTGCGAGAGGAATATCTTTCCAGACAGTTTCATCACTATCATTGTACAACTGAATCATATTTACAATATTTGTGACTTTGTTTATTATGCGCTTTGAATAGATATCTTCGTATACTAATTCTTTCTTTTTCTTACCTAATTCTTCTGAAGTATAATGGATGATGCGGTCATTATTTCCATCGGGAGTTGAGACAACAAAAACTTGCTTTTTATTGTGGGTCTCCCACCTTGCTGTTATAAACTTGTAATCTAATGCCTTTTCCATAAGCATATTATGGAAATTAGTAGCATCCGAATCAGAAATATCTCCAATCTCAATCCGAGTCACATGTGTTGGCTTTTCTTTTTCTGCTTCTAAATCCATTCTTAGACTTGTGATTTTATTTGTTAAGCGTTTAATTTTTGCTTTGTATTCATTCTCTTGTCTATCGTTCATTACTTGTTTTGATTTATAACTCAATAATTCTTTTAATTCTTCTATAACTACTTCATAATTTTCTTTTTCTCTCTTATGTCTTTCCGACATTATTGTACGTTTTCGTTCATAGGTTGTTAATTCAAATTTTGCGTCAATTAATAATTCATTTAATAATATTATTTCTTCACCTTCGCTAGTCTTTGATAATTTTTGAAATGAGAGTAGTTGTGCTTTCAATGTTTCTATTTCCTTTGTCCATACAGAAGTATCTGAAGAATCTAAACCAAGATCTGCAGGGGTTATACCTTTTTTTATTATAATTGAATTTATTAGTTCTACTAATTCTGCATTGTCAGTTGCTTTCGTAAGTCTTTTTATTATACTACCTGAAGTTGTGTATGAAGAAATAACAGGTTTTTTTCTACTTTTAGTATCGGTTGGTTCAAAGTTCCCTTCGATTCCTTGGGCTTGAGAATATGCAAGATTGTCTTTCATATCCTCACCAGGATATAATTTATTAAACCACATTTCACCCTTTGCGACGAATTCTTTTTTAGGAATGTTATTAATAAAATATTTTGGATTCCAGACACCCCCATGATAAGCATCATCCGGTAGGTAAAATGTACTCATTATCACTTCCGGTCCATGAGTTGGTTTTAAGCCAACAGCATTTAGTATGTCAGAAGTTTTTATGGTCCAAGACGCATAATCATCTTGCTTAACTTTCCTCCCCCTTTCTCTCGGCATAAGATCTGAAAAATCAATATCTATTGTGAGTTTATATTTATCACCGTAATATATAGGATTTATTTCCTTCCACTTTCCTTCCCCTATAAAGAAATCTTTTGGAACTGTATCAAGAGACAATACATCGTTAATAGTCGTTAGTTTTTTAAGACCTAAATTATCAACAAGCATTTTCTTGGTGTATTTTTTTTGTCCCTTTTCAGGTTTTTCTGGTTTTACAAACGCATTATTTTCATCTAGAACAGATTTTTTTACATAGAAATTTCCCCCCCCTTTAAGGAAGTCTTCTTCTGTGAGGTTGAATTTTTTTATTAACCAACCCACACCATGGTAATAATTATCAGGTATGTCACTTGCTTCTCTTGCAACATTTAGTGAGACATGCGTTTCTTTAATTGTTTCTTCAGTAATCTTTTTTAATGGAGAAAGATCAATATTCTTTGGTAGTTCATATTTATTATTGTGATATTTAGGATTAACACTATTTCCTATAAAGAAATCATCTGGAACGGTATCAAGAGCAAGAATACCATCAATAGATGTTTGTTTAAGACCTAAATTGTCGACGAGCATCTGTTTAGTGTATTTTTGTGAGCCTTGTTTTCCTTTTTGGATATAATCAGTTATTTCTAACTCAGGATAAAGCTTTTTGAATTTTCTTTGATTGTTTGCTACATATTTAGGTTTTAATCTATTATCATCTTTATTAAGAAATGATTTGAATACATGGATGATTTTACTGTTTATTCTTTCAAAATAATTATCTGAGAAATCGAGAATTTCTTGAATATATTCTGGAGTGTATACTGGAGAAAAATTCATTGCAATTTTAAATTCCTTAAAGCTGATGTAGTCTGGTTTTTTATTTTTTATTTTCTCTGTTTCTAGATTTGGTTTATCATATTCTACTTCTCTTGTTCCATTCAGGATTTCTTTGGCTGTTCTCAATGAAATGCATGTTGTGCCATCAAGGTCATATTCTTGTATGCCATCTAAATGGATACCTAATTTTTTAAATAGAGTTATTGAAACATATTTCGCGGTTGTATCAGTGGTAAGTATTTTCCAATTAAGAATCATATCTCGAGTCTCTTCATCGAATCGTTGCAAACACCCTGCTTCAACTTTTTCTCTTATATGCAATTACTACTCCCCCATATGCTTTTTAACGTAAATATGGAGGTCTTCTATTTATACTTTACTACTCGAGAGGCGTTCCAATAACGTATATACATTAAAGTGATGCATTCTTCCACATAAATTCGAATTGTTTTCTGTAACCGTCTGCTATACCTCTGCTTTCTATAACAACGGCCAGTATGTCTTCTTTTTTCGGTTGTGGGAATAAAATTATGCTCAAATCACCACATATATCAATCATGAGGTTGCTTTGATATTCATTGGCAATAAAGCGAGTTTCCCACAATCTTTCTTTATCAGTCTTTTTTGTGGCTCTCAGAGATTCATAATATATGGCTTTAACATTAATTTTCCTCTTAATTCTTTCCTGATCCCAAATTTTATGTCTATGCTTCAATATCTCTCTGTTATAGCCAGAACCGCCTATTGCATATAATGTTTCTCCCTGTTCTAATATCATATTATATGCGTTAAATACGCCTTGTGGACCTTTGAAATAATGTATTTCTTGTCTGTCTTTTCTCTGTTCGTACAATAGCTTCATTTCAGGCAAGGCTTCCTTAATATTTTCTCTTTTTGAGTCGAGAAGATGTAATAAATTATCAGGAGAAGCTGCTTCATAAAATTGCTTATTTGCCTTTAATATTGAGCTTATAAGACCTTTTGTTAGTAATCTTTCAATAACATCATAAACGTTAACTCTATGTACTTTTGACTCTTTTGTTATTTCTGTTACAGAAGCAGATCCAAGCTTCAATAATGTTAAGTAAACACGGGCTTCATTAACAGTTAAACCGGCATCAAATAGGGTTGTTATATCCATATCCATGAGAAAGGGGTTAATGTTTATATATTTTTCTATTTGTAGTAATAGTCATTACTACATTTTATTATATATTGCTCTTCCTTACTTCTACGTATGATGTATGCAAAAGGACTGCTAAAAAAGAATCTCAATTCTCTTAAAAATAGAAAGTGGTACCATCAACGCTTTGACGGCTGCCCTTATTTAATTCATATGATTGCTGAAAATGAATTAAGAAATGAGAAAAGAAAGCAGAAAGTTGGAGGAGTTCATACAACAAGAGTTTGTTTTTTTAAGAATGATAGAGCAGATTGGTACTTATTAATGGACGACATAGAGAAAACAACAAAAAAGATGATGGAAGTAGCAAAGACAGAACCAAATGTCTCCAAAAAGCTCATAAAAGAATGGGAAAAAGATAATAAAGAATTTTACAAAAAATGTCAAGAAATTCTTAAATTAAATTTAATTAATCTTTCAAACAAAGAACTCATAAACCTGCATGATGAATATTGTGATATTGCTTACAAAAGATTTACATCAAGTTCGATAATAGATGGCTTTGCTCTTGGCACGGATGTAATTATTGCAGACATGATTGAAAATTTATTAAAAGAAAAAGGAATTGAATCAAACTACTTAGATATGTTCTCTAAACTTACTGCACCAGTTACACAATCTTTCATTAACGAGGCGGAAATATCTTTACTTAAGATAGCAAAACTTTATGAAAATAAAAAAGACATAACAAAAGATCTTTCTGTCCATATAAAAAAATACTATTGGTCAAAGAATAATTATGCCGAAGCAAAATATCTTGACGAGAAACACTGGATGGAAGAGATAAAAGAGATATTTGAACATAATTTAGATGTCGATAAACAAATCCATAAGATAGAAGACACCCCAAGAAGAAACAAACATCTCAAGATGGAACTAATGAAAATATTGAAAATGCCCCGATATATTAAAACATTAATCACAATTTCAGAAGATTTCACATGGTGGCAAGATGAAAGGAAAAAAGCGACGTATTGGAATGCAGAAATCTCTGTTAAACTACTGAAAGAGATTTCGAAAAGAACTAAATTGACATTAGATGAATTAAAATACATGTCTGTTGATGAGGTCAAAGAAATTCTTGAATACCCTTTAGATAAAAATATTGTAAAGAAAAGATTAGGGCATTGTGCATTTTTTTGGTTGAATAAAGATTATGAATGTGTAACGGGAAAAGATGTAGAATTTTTAAGAAAAACTATGTTCGGTGATGAAAAAAAGAAAAAAGTAAAAGAATTTACCGGATTATGCGCCTCTCCTGGGAAAGTAACAGGAAAGGTCAAAGTTTGTAGAAGTTCTACAGAAGTTGGTAAGATGGAAAAAGATGAGATATTGGTTGCGATAATGACCAGACCTGATTATATCATTGGAATGAAAAAAGCCAAAGCCATAGTTACGAATGAAGGTGGCATAACATGCCACGCAGCTATTGTTTCGAGAGAATTGGGAATTCCCTGCATTATTGGTACGAAAATAGCAACTGAAGTGTTGAAAGATGGAGATATTGTTGAAGTAGATGCTAATATGGGTGTTGTGAAGATAAAATGAGAAAAACAATTACATTATTGGCGATAATTGCAATGTCTTTATTTTCGTGCAAAAAAGACAATAATTTTATAGGGAGAATCCATACAAAAGGCTGGCAACCTATTAAATATCCAACAGAACATAATGGATTTTCAGAACGAGATTCTGCATATATGGATATTTGTTTTTCTGATACTTCTTTTAGATGTGCAGCTTCTTATTTTTTCTCTATAAAGGGAGATTATAAAACTATGTTAGGTTTAAATTCTCATATGTGGGATAATGCATCTTTTGATACTACAGAGATTAAAATGAAACTAGGCATAGAGAAAAAATTTAATCCTTCTGATGTTTATTTTGACGAAGAGACAAGAACAGTTTATCTTAGACCTTTCCAAGAACAATAATTTTTTTTGTCATACTTTTATGTATGTAATAAGAGAATTCTTTCTCAATCTTTAGTTTTGTTTTTTTTATTATATTTTTTAAACCTATTTTATCGTCGTAGATAATAACGGCTTTTTTCTCCAATATTTTTTCTAAATTGTAGATGAAATCTTCATAAATCTTCATAAGATCTTTCGGGTTTGTGTTTCTTCCATAAGGGGGATCTGTTATAACATAATTTATTTTTTCTTTAAGTTTTGTTGCATCTTTTATCTCTAATTTAAAATTTTTGATTTTAAAATATTTCAAATTTATTTTGCTTCTGTTAATCATTATTCTATCAATATCATAACCAACTGGTTTTAATCCCATAAATCCTGCTTCTATTAATATTCCCCCACTTCCACAAAAAGGATCTACAATTTTTCCTTTTTTGATTCCGGTTAAATTTATACAAGCTCTTGCCAATCTTGGATGTAAAGAAGTT
This sequence comes from uncultured Methanosarcinales archaeon, assembly GCA_964654165.1. Classification (GTDB taxonomy): domain Archaea; phylum Nanobdellota; class Nanobdellia; order Woesearchaeales; family CAZZGN01; genus CAZZGN01. The sequence continues at coordinate 10,957 of CAZZGN010000005.1, forward strand.
GGATGTAATTCAGGACGGTTGTGTGCTTTTCTTTTATCGTAATCTTGTTTATTTTCCCATAAAACTCTTCCACAAAAAACCTGATCGTTTGTAAAATGAAATTCAATGACATTTTTTGGATTTGTTAAATTAACTTTCGGATTTTTTAATGATGAAAATATTTCATTAGCGAGGTCTTTTGTAGAAATTTTGTTATTAAAAGCTCTTACAGAATAACTTCCCTTACAATATTTTGAGAAATCAGATTTTTTTATCCAATTGATTACATTTTTTGTATCACAAATAAATATACATTCTAATACTTTCTTTGTATAAGCTAGTCTATTATAATCAAAATTTTCTATTAAAGTTATTAGAAAGTTTTCTTTTATTACGTGTTTTTTTAAACCAAGTGAAACTGCTTCATATTTAGATAACATATGATTTTCTTTTGATAATATGAAAATTGCCTTCATGTATTGGGGATTTGTAGTAATCTTTATAAATTATGTGATAATCTTATTATCATGGGGAGAATATTTGTTTCAGGACTACCAGCATTGTTAATTTCGATGGCAGTGTTCTTAGTAATATTATTCCTTTTAATTAACCTCTTCATATTTATACTGCCAGTTATTTTAGTGATTGTAGTTCTTTTCTATCTTTTTAGGAGAAAAATAATGAAGTGGTTTATTTCACGTCTTTTCAGAAAGGCTACTAAATCTAAAACACAGAAAGTTGATAAAGGCACGATCGATGTCAAATACAAAGTTAAGACTTAAGATTTTTTGATATCGTGAATCTGAATGAACTTCCCTTGTCTAATTTTGATTTTACATTTATTCTTCCTTTATGCATTCTTATTATATGTTGTGCTATAGGCAATCCTAATCCTGTTCCGGATGTGACTTTAGTTAAGGAAGGGTCGACCTGATAAAATTTGTCGAAAAGTTTTGGGATTTGATCATCTGCTATACCTCTTCCAGTATCTTTGACTTCTACTTCAACAAAATCTGTTGTTTCTTTTGATATTATTTTTATGTTTCCATTTTTGTCAGTAAATTTGAGTGCATTGTTAAGTAAGTTGTTGAGTACTTGTTTAATCTGGTCTTTATCAGCAAATATTTTTTTGATTTTTCCTTTTTTCATATCAATACGAATACATTTCTCTTCTGAATGAGCACACATTGCTTCAACAACTTCATCAATAATAACATTTATATCAATTTTAATCAAATTCAATTCTCTTTTTCCTTTTTCAAGCTTTGACAAATCAAGAACATCATTAATTAATCTTGTAAGACGTTCAGATTCTTTGATTACAACTGCTAATGATTTTTGTTGTTGTTCATTTAATTCTCCAAGTTTGCCTGAGTGGATTAATTTAGAGTACCCCATTATTGAAGTTAAAGGGGTTCTTAGTTCATGGCTGACATTACTTACAAAATCAGATCTTGTTTCATCCATCTTTATTAATCGCTTATTAGCTTCTAGTAGACTTTTTGTAGCTATCATAACTTCTTCCTTCAATTTCTTATTAAAATTCTCAGTTCTTTCATGAAGCCATGAGTTTTCTATTGCAACCGCAACTCTGTCCATTAAAATCTCAAGAGTATCATTATGTTTTTCGAAGTTATTTTTTAATTTACTATCAAGGTTTAGAACTCCAAAGGGTTTTTTCTCAATCATTATAGGCAATGCAGCCTCAGATTTTTGATTTCTTAACCCTCTATAATACCTACTATCTTTTGCGACATCACCTACAATTATAACCTTTCCGTTTTTTGCAGCTGTCCCTGTTATGCCTTCTCCGATTTTTAGCTCAAGTTTTTTCATTCTCTTTTTGTCGTGACCTATAGAATCATGAACGTATAACATCCCTCCTTTGAACAACATCAATGCTCCCCCATCAGCGTTTGTGATTTCGATACTTCTTTTTAGGATGATATTGAGAAGCTTATCAAATTCAAGGGTTGAGGAGATTTCGTTGCTTATCTTGAGCATTTTGTTTAGTAATTCTTTATCATTTTTTATGTGCCTGTATAATATTGCTTTTTCAATTGCTATTGCTGCCTGATCTGAAAAACTTTTGAGCATATCCAGTTCATCTTTAGAGAAACTTCGTATTTTTTTTGAATAAATATTAATAACACCGATACCATGGTCTTCTATCATTAAAGGAACGGAAAGAAAGCTTTTCAATTTTTCTCCCTTTACAAAATCCTGATTTTCAAATAAATTTTCTTTTTGAATATCCTCTCTATATACTACTTCCTTTGATATTAGCGCTTTACCACTTAAACTTTTTTTTATATCAATAGGGTTTCTTTCCATATATTGTCCACTTAGATTGTACACAGATTTCGGGATGAGATGTGTTTTTTCTTTATTTAACAAATACACAGAGCAAATTTTTGCTTTCATAATTTTTATTATTTTTATAACAATCACATCAAGAACTTTTTCAAGATCCAATGTTGCGCTAATTGTTTTTGTTATTTCATATATTGCAGAAAGTCTTTTTATTCTTCTTATACTGCTGTCATGGAGCTGAGTATTTTTAATTGCTATAGCAGCGTTTGAAGCAAGTATTTTCAGGAATTCTATGCAATCATCTGTCAGTTCAGTTGAGGACTGGAAGTCAATATTCAGTACACCCAATACATCATTTTTAAACATCAATGGCAATCCAAAATACGAGTTTTTAGCATAATCCCTATTTCCTGTATCTATATATCTTTTGTCTTTGCTTTTATCTTCAATTTTAAGAGTGTTGCCTGTTTTAGCAACAATTCCTGCTGCACCCTCGCCTACTTTGAATTTTATTTTATCTATATCTTCCCTCATATATTCGCCACATGCGTATCTGGTTTCGAGTATTCCGTTATTATTGAGCATAACTGAACCGCTCATCGCTTTAACTCTCTTTAGAGCTTTTTCGACTATTATTTTAAGTAATGAATCAAGATCTGGAGATGACATTTCTTTACTGATTTCAGAGATTGACGAGATATCTTCAATCTTTCTTTCTTGTGCTTCTATCAGTGATGATATGTATATTATGTTGCCCATTTGTCCAGCAATTTTAGAAAATTCGTTTATCTCTTTTTTTGTTGTTTCTTGTTTTTTATGTTCACATATAAAAATTCCGATTCTTTTTCTGTTTCCTATCAAAGGAGCACATATTATTTCTGTTTTCTCGTTTTTCTTTATGAGAGTGTAAATTATGTCATCTTTGTTTAATATAGGTATTAATGGCTTTTTTGAGATTAGAATATCATTTATAATGCTATTTTTTTCAAGCTTTATTCTTTTTGAAACTATTTTTGTCTTTATTCTTTTTCCAGCACTGGCTTTTTTTGTGATGAATTCTTTTTTTTGGTCAAGAAGTAAGATGTGAACTTTTTTTATTATGGGTAAGTGTTTGATTGAATCAAGGAGAAGTGTTAGTGAACTATCCAAATCTGTCACTTTCATAGATGAAGGAAATATTTCCTTGTACATGTCAATTTTATTGTTCTGTTTCAATTTTTCTCATTAGTTTGTTTATATTGTTTGTTTTAGGCAAAGCAGTAATTTTCAAATTTATTTTATTCTTTATTTTGGAACTATCGTAAATAAAAGGCAGCATTCTCGAAAAAGCAGCCTGTATGTCTTTGCTAAAATCTTTTTGTTTTGTAATCACAACAATTATGTCTTTCATAAGATGATATGCTCTGTCTTCTTCATTTCTTCCCAGTTTTTCTCTTATCATCCGGCCTATCATAGTTATTACTTCATTTCCTTTTTTGAATCCCATCTCTTTGTTGAATTCTTTAATTTTATTTAACCGTATTTTTAATATAGAAAATCCTTTAACACTAGTTGTCAACCTATTTATGAGGGCCAATTTTCCCGGAAGTTCTGTTAACGGATTTATATCAAGTTCCTGGTCACAATTAATTAATAAGTTATCGACCCTTGCTTCTAATTCTGATGGATCAAACGGCTTAGTCATATAATCATCAGCACCCATGTTTATTCCTTTTAATTTATCTTTTATTTCACCTTTTGCTGATAATATTAAGATGGGGATATGTTGCGTTATTACATCTTGTTTAAGCTTTTGACAAACTTCGTATCCACTAATTCCGGGCATCATAAGATCAAGAATAATGAGGTCAGGAGTTTCAGAACTGACTTTGTCAAGCGCATCAATTCCAGAATAGGAATCTACTATTATACGTGTGTCTTTCATAAGACTTAATTTAACTAATTCAACAATATGGGGTTCATCATCTACAATGAGAATCTTTTTTTTCGATGTTTTTTCAAGAATTTGCCATAATTTTGCTTGTGCAATTTCCTCATACATTAGCAATTTGTGAGCTTTCATTATTTCAAGATATTTTGTCACAGTAATTCTATTGTGACCTATGTTTTTTGCTATTTCGCTGCTTGATGCGCCTCTCTTCTTTTCTTTTAGGAAGGACAATATCTTTCTCTTTATGTCAATATTAAGATTTTCCATATTTACTCACTTATTTTACTCATTATAAGATTTGTTTTCACTTTTTTCTCTAGTTCAAGTGGGTCAAAAGGTTTTTCTATGAAATCATCCCCTCCAACATCAATACTTTTCATTTTATCCTCAATTTGATTTTTTGCAGAAAGAAATACAATGGGTGTGTCTTTATTTTTCTTTCCTTGTCTTATCCTTTCACATAGTTGGTATCCATCTTCACCAGGCATCATTATATCAAGTAGAATTAAAGAGGGTTTGTGTTTTTTGAGAAGGCTTAATGCATTTCTTGAAGTATATGCTTCAATAACTTCAAATTCTTTTTCTAGGGTTAATTTGATGAGATTTACTATATGAGGCTCATCATCTACAACTAAAATCTTTTTTTTCAATATTACCACCCCTATACAGTTCTGTATATCAGAAGAGTATACTTGTTTATATATTTTATGAAAAGAATTAGATTTTAAATTCCTTTATTATGAGTTTGCCATCTTCAAATCTAACTGTCATTTCCTTTTTATCATTGAATTTTGTTATTTCTGTAACAACTTCGGGAAGCAATATTCGATTTCCCCTCATGTCAAGCTTTGTTATCATTTCTTTATTAGATTCAATATCTTCAATCCCTTCTTCCTGAAGGATTTTTTTTGTGTCTTTGCCATCTTTTGAGAGTTCTTTAGTTCTTGTGAACAAATATTTGGCTATCTTGTCAGCCACATCAACTTTTGTTGTTTCTGTTATTCCTTGTAAACTGGGTGATAAGTTTAATTCGATAACTTTAGGACCTGAGGCACCTTCAAGAATATCAACTCCACAGATATCAGCTCCAACTGCATTTGCTGCCTCAACTGCTACTTTTTTTGTAAAGTGATCAAGTTCGTATGGTTCTCCAATCCCACCTGCGTGAATATTGGATCTTTTTTCTCCTTTAATTGCTTTTCTTTTCATTGCCGCTACAACTTTTCCACCGACAACAAAAGCTCTAACATCTGTGCCGTCAGTTTCAATATATTCTTGGATTATGAATGGTTGATTTAGTAAGTTTAATGCGTCAAGAAGAGAATTTGCAGATGCAAATGAATCTGCGAACATAACACCTTTTCCTTGTGTTCCTTGCGGAAATTTCATTACAATAGGATAATTTACATTTTCTAAAATCTTTTTCCCAGCTTCTGATGTTGTTGCTATATATGTGTGAGGCATAGGGACTCCAGCAACTTGGAGCATTTGATGCGTTAATAATTTATCATGACCTATTGTGTATGCATTGGCTGTTATAGGTGTAAAAGTAGTTTCTGGTAGTAAGGAGATTATCGATCTTAATACAGGGGCATATCTAAATGAACCTTTAGCAAATACACAATCATATTTTTCAAGTTGCTTTCCACCATATAGAACAGGGGTTTTACTTCCTATGTTTATCTCTATCTCTTTGAGGTTGATATTTTCGACTTCATCAAAATAATCCTTCATAGCTTTAAGAGTCCATTTTGAGGAAGTGCTTCCTTGTGATATTAGTGCTGCTCTAAGTTTTTTCATTTTTTCTCGGATCTATCAAAAAACCTTGTTTAAGGATATTTTGGCCAATAAGGACTTGGTATTTCATATGACTTCTATCAGCTATGGAAAATTCACCCTTAACTTCTTTATCTTGGATTAATATTTTAATTTCCACTAAAGACCTTGTGCTTGTTCCATGTGCTGATTTGACTATTTTTGTTCCGATTACAGGGCCTAAATCAAGTTCTTCAGACAATTTTGAATCTATTGAAGATTTTGTTGCACCCGTATCTATTCTTGCTATGACTTCAACAGATTTTTTGTTACCTACTATAATCACTTTTTCTGTCAAGCCTATCGTTGACTTATTCATAATCTTTTGGAGTAAATCTTACTATTTAAATGTTCATGTTTTCAAAAGATTTATAAGTCCCGTTAACCCCTCCATAATAGTATGCTGGATAAGATATTAAAACTTTCCAAGTCGAAAGACTCGAAAATAAAGCCGAAACATATAGCTATTTCTATAGGCGGTATAATAAAATGGGCGGAAAAAGAGAAAAAAACACTGAATGAAGCATTAAATATAGCGTTTAAAAATATTTATCAGCTTTTTGTTTATCAAGTTGAATCAAATATACCTATAATGACAATTTATCTTAATATTAACCGTTTAACTAATTCAGATTCGGAATTATCACAATCTTTAGTGAAATTTCTTAATGATATAAGGAACGACGATTTTATACAAAAAAGTAAAGTAAAAATATCAGTATTGGGGAAGTGGTATGATCTACCAGGAGAATTAGTCGAATCTATACGAGGAGTGATAGATGAAACAAAAGATTATGATTCATTTTTCTTTAATTTCTGTCTCAATTATGATGGACAAGAAGAAATAGTTGATGCATGCAAATTAATAGCTAGAAGAGTTCAGGCCAATAAAATAAGCCCTGTTGATATAAATAAAGGAATGATAAAGGAAAACGTATATTCTTCGTATTATTTACCTCCTGATTTGATAATAATTACAGGAAACAAATTCGTTACAGGAGGCATTCTTCTGTGGGATAGTGTAAATGCAAAAATTAATTTTGTTAATGTGCTTTGGCCAAATTTTAAAAAGGAAGATTTTAATAAGTCGTTAACGTTTTTTGAAGATAGGTGAAATTAATGAGTCATTTTAAGCTCGATGATGTCGATATAGAAGGTAAGAGAATTCTTGTGAGAATTGGAACTGATGTTCCGGTTGATGAAGAAGGTAATATATTAGATGATATGAGGATTAATCTTTCAATTCCAACTTTAAAGGCAATATTAGAAAAAGTTCCCTCGAAGTTAATATTGATGTGTCATATGGGGAGGCCAAAAAATAATGAACATAATTTAAGAACTGATAATGTTGCTTTAAGAATTTCAGAAATATTGGGAGAAGAAGTTGCAAAAATAGATAATTGGGGCGAAGATGGATTGCCTGATAGTAGAATTATATTTTTAGAAAATGTACGCTTTAATAAAGCCGAAAAAAGTGAAGATATAGTGGAAAGAGATAACTTTGGAAAACAATTGAGTGGTTTGGCAGATGTTTTTGTACAGGATGCTTTCTCAAACTCCCATCATGATCAAGCGTCAATGACGTCTATACCTAAGTTTATAATATCATGTGCTGGTTTATTAGTTGAGAAGGAGATAAGCACGATAAAAAATGCATTGGATAATCCACAGAGGCCTTTTATTTCTTTAATCGGTGGGTTAAAAGCGGAAAAACTCAATGCAGTAAAGAACATGTTAGAAAAGGCAGACCACATTCTGATTGCAGGTGCGTTAGCTTTTACGGTTTTAAAGGCGGAAGGCCATGAAATGGGTGCTTCAAAGATCGACGCTGAAGGCCTTGAAAAGCTAAAGGATCTCGTCGAGGAGATTAGATCAAATGAGAAGGTTGTCTTGCCCACAGATGCAGTAATTGCGGACAAGTTTGATGCTGAAGCAGAATCAAAAGTTGTTTCCATTGATTCAATTCCTCATAATTGGCTTGCCCTTGATATAGGGCCAGAATCTGTCAAAAAGTATTGTGAAATCATCAGTAATGCGAAGACTATAGTCTGGAACGGGCCTATAGGTGTGTTTGAATTTGAGAAATTTGCCCAAGGCACTAAGGATATTGCAAATGCAATAGTCGCTTCTGGAGCTAAAGTAATAGTGGGTGGAGGAAATAGTGCGGAAGCAATCTATAAGATGGGTTTAGGGAACAAGATTACGCATGTCTCATCAGGAGGAGGAGCATCTTTGCAGCTTTTTGAAGGGAAAAAACTTGTTGCCATAGAAGCATTAGAAGCGAATTTTACAAGGTTTTCCCACTAAGTGTTAGTTAATTATGTGCCAAAACATTTATATATTTGGCTCACTGTATGAATTTGGAGCATTATGAAAGGGAAGAGTCCGAAGCAGTCTAGCTTGTTTTCAACGATTTTTAGGTCTATACTGAGCGTATTTAAAGAAGAAGAGAAAAAGAGACCTAAGAAAGCAAAAAAAAGGCCTGAAAGCAGTATATCTAAAGATAGGGGGGTTAAAACTCAAAATAAGGTTAAAAAAGGCCCTAAAAGTCCTTATGCAAATGTTCAGATGCCTGCACCTTGGAGTAAGGTTGAAAAATATAAGAGAATAAAGAAAGGTCCTTTCGGATATTAACGCTCTCTTCTTAGAAAATCTCCCCTATCAAGCACGTTTTTAATGCCTTTTCCTTTTGTTAAACCAATTCCTAAAACTTCTCCCAACAGATTTAAGACAAGAACTTCGCCTTCTTCGTGAATTTTAATAACAGATTTTGCAAGTACATCTCTACGACATAAAAACATCCATTCAGCTTTTTCGTTTATTATAGCTTTTTTGTCAGTTGATTTTGAGATTATATCTAGAAATGGAAAACTTGGAACGAATTTTTTGTTTTTTTCTTCTCCAAGAAATAATCCCTTGCTTTCAGGTGCGAGGGTTGTTTTTGGAAGACTGTTATCTAAATAATATTTATTTCCCAATTTTTTGTATTCTGGGCATTCTGTTCCATATGTTTTTGTAAATTCTTCTATCATTTTAGAATTCTGTAAGTTTTTTTGTTGAATCATATTCAATTACAGTTGTATTACCTTCTTTTCCACCAGGAATTTTTTTCGTACTTAAAAAACCGTTTTCATTTAGTTTTTTTATTTTTCTTTGAAATGTTTTGTATATGACATTAGGATTTGTTTTTTGATATTCTTTGAAGAGATCACCGATTCTCGTGCTTGAACTATTTTTTACCAATTCAAGTATGCTTTTTTCTTCTGCTTCTAATTTTTCAGCGTCTTTTTTTTTAAATTCTATTAATTTTTCAAATGCTTTTTGCGCATCTTCCATTGTTATAGATCTTCTTGCTTTGTTTTCGGCATTATTTGCAGATTCTCTTAATAAATGCAATCCTGTTCTGATATCTCCTCTTTCAAATGCTTTTTTTGCAATTGCTTTGAGGATATTATCTGAAATAACATCGTCGAAGAATGCATAATGCAATCTGTCTTTAAGAATTGCTTCAGTTTCACTTAAAGTATAAGGTTTAAATTCTATTTTTTCTGGCATTAATCTTGATTTAATTCGTTCATCTAAATTTATAAGCCAATCATCGTAGTTTGTTATAGTGATTATGGTTTTTTTGTATATTTCTTCTAGTATCATATAGAGAAAATCATTATCTTCTGCTTTATCAATTTCATCGAAAACAAAAACTGCTGTGCTTTTGTTTATGATTCTTTTTATTTCACTAAAAAGTTCGTCAGTTCTTTTGTTGTGCGTTAAGTTATATCCGATTTGATGACATATCTCTGTTAGTATTTTAAATGTTGAATTTTTCTGCCAGCAACTTACATAAACTTGCTGAATTTCGTCAGTTTGTTCTTCGATTTCTCTAAGAATATGTTTGCATGCGGCTGTTTTTCCAATACCTGGAGCACCAGTTACTGTGGCGTTTCTACCATTTCTATTTGCAAACAATGGTTTTATACATTCTGCTATTACTCTTTGTTCATCTTCTCTATGAGGTATCATTTTTGGAAGATAATCATAATCTAGCGCTGTCGCATCTTTGAATAGACTTTCATTCTCAGCTAACATATTCTTGAAAAGTGACATGATTTGGAAGAAATAAGTGTTCTTTATATGTGTTTTGGTCAGTTTGCTTTATCTACAACAACGACATTCATCTTTATTGGCAGTCCGTTAAGTATTACAATTCTTGTTGTGGTTATTATATTATCTGCTGAGGAAGATACAGATGAACCTATGTTGGTTTTGATGAAAGGTGCACCTTCGCAACAACGTACAGACTCCGTTTCACTATATTCTTTTGTGTGAAAGTTTGTAGCGCCGTCACATATGTTTATGGTTTTTTGGTTGTAAAATGAACAACCGTTCCATCCGTCACAAGCTATTTCACAGATTGTGTTTTTTGTTGTTGTGCAATCTGGTTCGCAATCGCTCATTCCTGGTTGAAGGGTAACATTTTTTTCATATTCTGTACCACCTGCGTAAGATAAATCATATTCTACATAAGGGGCAAACTTATATCTTGAAACAGTAAATAAATATTCTCCTGGTTCAATACCGTTTATTTGGTATATTCCGTCTAATCCTGTTATATATTCATATGTTTCAGTGTCGCTTCTTACAAGAACAGTGGCAGAACCCAATGGGTTTCCTTCTGTTGTGTTAAATATATAACCAAACAAATTGGCTTCGTCACTGCAAATAGGACCCACACCAGTTCTGAATGAGCCTGTTGCGTCTTTCTGAGTTGTGTAACCATCATTGAATTCCAAAACAGCAGCATCATCTTCTGTTGAGGCTGTAAAATCCATATCACCACAGAAACAGTCATACGACGCAGTCCAATTTCCATATACATTATTACCTACTTTTTTAAGGTTTGAAGTTGAAGGTGAAGGAGTTAGTGTTAAACAGGGTTCAGACCCATCCACTTTTATAGAAAGATTTTTCATTTCATCAATATCGCATTCAGTTCCTGTAACAACAACTGAAAGATTAACTTTATCATTTATATCGACAAGATTGTTCTCATTAAGATCGTATAAACCATTGCCTTCATAAAAATCTACTTCAGCACTTACAAGATTACAGTCTGTAGTACAGTTTTGACAATCTTCATCACATGTATTGCATATCCTATCTTCAGTGTCAAAATCTGTAGGACATACACTGTCATTAACACCACATTCAAAAATTGTTCCACAAATTTTTATCTCGTCGATTGTAAGTTCATATCCAGCGCAATCAGGATCATTACAATATCTATGTACAGGATCATAGACTGAAGGACATATTCCATCAGATACTAGATCACATAATAAAGTCTCAGAACAGAATCCAATACTGGTTAAATCTGCAAATGCCATAGGTAAAACAAGAATAAACATTACGAGCAGTAAAATCTTCATATTATTCAACTGAATACCTCTTCATTAACTTTTAAGAACAATAGTATTTAAATGTTTTGTGATTGAGATTATACTATAATAGTTATGAGAATAAGAAAGAGAACAATCTTTTATAAATTATTCTTCTTCAACTTCCTCCAATGCACTCTCCCATCCTTGCATGAATGCTTCTTCCATGGCTGTTAGTGAACCATCTTCTAAGAGAGCCTCTCTACCCTCCCCGTATATATCTCCTTTGTCCCCAGAAAAATCTTCCTCATAAGTCCCCATTAATATCACCTAGATATGGTCAAATCCACAAAATATATATACATTTTCTATATACCATATAATTAATAAATATAGTATAGTGAATATATGGTGTTAACATGGAAAATCGAAAGCTTATAGCATTTGGAACTAATTCGTTTGTTATCTCTCTGCCAAAACCATGGATAAATTCTCATAAACTTGGAAAAGGGGATATTATTAACATAAATGAACAAGACAAAGAATTAGTGATAAGTATTTCTTCAGATAATAACAAAAGTTTACAGAGGGTTGTGAAAATCAATGTTGATAAAGATATTTCATTACTAAGAACAGAAATATTCACCGCTTACCTTAAAGGTTATGATGAAATTGATATGAAAGGTAATACTTTAAAAGATAAGATATCGGAGATCAGAAAGATATTACTTAAACTTTCAGGTCTTGAAGTAATGCACCTTACTTCAGATGAGATGAAGGTAAAAAATTTACTAAATGAAAAAAGTGTATCAATCAATGAGTTAATACAGAGAGCCCATTCAATGGTTAAATCAATGATTACTGACACATCTACTTGTTTTGAAAAAGATTTATCTGAAAGCATAGTTGAAAGGGACAGAGATGTAAACAGAATGGTATTTTTATCAACAAGAGTTGCAAAAAAGTGTCTTGAAGACAGAGTTTTTGCAAGAGAATTAAATCTTTTCCCTCCTGAGATCCTAACAATATGGCAGATAAATTTTAGATTAGAAAAAATAGGGGATCAAGTTAAGAGAATCTCAAGATTTCTCAAAGACCTTGATATCGATACTAAAGGAAAAAAGAAATTAAAGGAGATATTTACCATACTTGAAAAAGATTATAATGTGGTCATGGGTTGTTATTTCAATCCAAATCATCCCAAACCGTTTGATATTGCTACAACTTCGAAACAAAATATCAAGGATATGTGCTCTAAAATTATTGAAAAATACCATTCAATTTCTATTTGGGAAATAGTAGAAAATTACAAAAATGTCGCTATCTCCATAGAACATATTGCGCAGACTATATTGGCAAGAGAATAGAAAAACTTATTAACCCTGTTTGAAAAAATGGTATTATGATAAAACACGTTTCTATGAAGCACGGATGGTTTTACTATTATAGGATGCATGAAATAAAATGTAATATGTTGTTAAAAGAATTTCCGAAACTTCATGACTATCTTAATGATATGTTTGAAAATTGTCCACATGATTTTTTTGTGACAGGTCCAAGGAGTTCTTCTCTTACTTTCCCAATTAAAAACGGTTCAATAAATGTTGAAAATCATGAAACTTGTGTTTTGACTGATGACGCCCTTATTGAAATGGAAGGGAGATATAAGTCTGCACATTCTAAGGTTGAAGTATTTATGCTCGAAAAAGACGATAAAACAATAGCTGTCGAAGTTCCAATTTGGATTCAAGCTGATGAATTGAAAAATTTTCAAGAATTATTTGAAACTGATGAACCTCTTTCAGGTCATATAGATATATTAAGGGTGGAATCGGGGAAGATTTGGGTATGGGATTATAAGCCAAAAGCAGTTAAAGAGAAACATGCACATGTTCAAACACTCTTTTATGCTTTGATGTTAAGCAAAAGAACTGGAATTGAATTAAAAAATTTCATGTGTGGATATTTTGATGAGAACGATTGTTTTGTTTTTAAGCCTGAAATGGATATGATTAAGTTTAAATATTAGCTTTGAATTTCTTTTTCTATGGAATATGATGTATTTGGAATTGGAAATCCGTTGGTGGATATTTTAGTGGACGTTGATGAATCATTCTTAGAAGAATTAGAACTAAACAAAGGTCAATTTCATTTGGTTGATAGTGAAAAGATGCAGGCTATAATGACTAAAATTGATCCAGAAAAAATAACCCTGGCTCCAGGTGATTCAACAGCAAATACACTGGCAGGAATTGCAAATTTGGGAGGAACTTCAACATTTTGTGGTAAGGTTGGTGATGATGATCACGGTGTTTATTATAACACTAAATTAAATGAAGGAAATGTTATTTCTAAAATTAAACAAGCTGAACTACCTACAGGAAAAGCATTTTGTTTTATCACATCAGATGGTGAAAGAACATTTGTTGTTTATTTGGGTGCAGCTTTAACTTTGAGCAAAGAAGATATTCTTGAAGAAGATGTTAAAGCGTGTAAAATTGTTCATCTTACTGGATATCAACTCGAGGATCCTAATTTAAGAGAAACTTCTTTACATCTGTTGGGACTAGCTAAAAAATTTGGCAAAAAAGTTTCAGTTGATTTAGCAGATCCGGGTGTTGTAAATAGATGTTTAGAAGATCTTAAAAAAATAGTAAGGGAAAATGTTGATATTATTTTTGCGAATGAAGAAGAGGCAAAAGAATTTACTGGGAAAGAGGACCCTTTAGAGGCTTTGAATGTACTTTCAGAATATGCTGATATTGCAATTGTAAAAATTGGAGCAGAAGGAAGTTTTATTTCAGACAATGGGGCAATAATGACCATAGAAGGTGTTAAAGCCAATACAGTCGACACGACCGGAGCAGGAGATATGTATGCAGCAGGAATATTGTATGGCATGACAAATGGAATTGAAATGGAAACTGCTGGAAAAATTGCTTCATATGCTGCAGCTAAGGTTGTTGAGCAGAAAGGGGCAAGATTGGAAAAGAAAGTAGATGTTAATCAATTTTTATAGATTAATTGTTTATGAATTTTTTCTTCTAAAAATGTTTCTTGGAAAAAAGCAACAAAATCTATAGCATTTTTTACTTCTTCTGCACGTGTTA
>CAZZGN010000006.1:0-25085 GCA_964654165.1 uncultured Methanosarcinales archaeon
TATAATCATTCTTAATATAATTGGGAAGTTCTATATAACCCCCTTGTTGACCAAGTATTTTAATTGCTTCTGAAGCTGTATCAAGCATACATTGTTCTACATAATCATTGACCTCTAGAAAATCAGGAGGTATTATTTTTTCAGGCTCAATTTGTTCAAGTACTTGCCCCTTAATGAAGAAATATACCCCCACCATTAGTACTAAGACTACTCCGAGCATAATAAAATTGGTTATCTGGCTTTTCTTTTTCATTTTATAAATGTTGGATTAAGTAAATAATCATAATCCTTATAATCCTCCATCTGTTTAAAATTTTGAAAATCGTCCCATGTTTTTGGAACATCAAACGTAAAAACATAAAAGATTACTTTATCCTTGTCTGAGTAAATGTCCTTTTCTTTTATTGTTACTAATGCATCAGCTCCGCCAATAGGGAATGCATCTAATGATTGTTCCGGATAAATAATTTCTTCCATTTCACATAAACATATTCCAAGTATTTCAGTACATGGACAAAACTCTTCTCTTTTTTCGGGAATAGTTATGTTATCTTCATATATAACATGGGCTTGTATATCATAATCACCAGGAACTAAATCAAACTCATTGACTTCAAATGGTTTTGGTTGAGGAGTATCAGTAATCTCTGTAATCATTGTTTCTTTTTCTTCTTTTGTTATTTCACCCTCAGCAAATTGTTTTTCTATATCTTCAATTATGGATTTAGTGTAATCATATGCATCTCCTTTCTTATAGTCTATAAAACCCATTAAGGGTATGTTATTTTCATCTATATTAGATTTTTGTCTGTTAATTGTTAGTATTACTCTTTCATTATCACCTAATGGTTTTGAATTAGTGTAAGCAATTTGTTTCCAATCGATAAGTGGACTTTTTGGTTTGGAAAGGATTTTGAAAGAAGCTTCATCTATTTTCCTTATTTCTATTTTTTTGTTTACTAATTGATACATGCCCATAGTAAATTTCTGGGAGATGTTATCGTCGTAATTGTTGAAATCAATTACATCTGTTAAATATCCTTTTTTCTTTGCAATTATTTTACCGCCAAACATACAGAAAGGCAATTTCGTTGTGAAATTAGAACTTGATGTTTTCCCAATATAAGCTTCATTTCCACAAGTGTAATAAATATTGACGTTATTAATGGGTTCTTCAGTCATGTTGTTAATTACTGTAATAATTATTGTTTTGTTTACTCTTTGTTCTATGTTTGAAAATGAAGGAAGATATGTAGAAGGTTTAGCATCCAAATCAAATTCTGTAGTTAGCGGAAGATTATTTCTTATATTCGCTTCTAAAGCGAACCTGAAACTTAAGTCTCTGTTCATATACGCATCTCTTCTAACTACTGTTACAATTACAGGAAATGCTAAATCATAATCAAATGAATAATCATACATAGAGAATTGAAGAAGGTCAAACACAAAATTACTCATGGGCATTTTGTTTTCTGGAAATATTAATTCGGAATCTTCTATACTTAATTCAATGTGTGAAGATGGATAAATAAAAGAAACTTCCAAGTTGTCATAATCTTTTTCATCAACTCTGAAACTCATAGAATTGTAAACTCCTTGGATTACTTTGTTTGCTCCCTCTCTGTCCATAAGGTATATTGGGTTAAAGTTTCCGGAATTTACAACTTGAAGTAGTCTCACAAAATCAAGTATTTCATATTTTATTGTTTCTTCAACGCTCGTTCTTATCCAAAATTTCAAATCATTACTACCTATCTTAAGTTCTGACATTGGAGGTAGATCTGAACCCATTCCCGAATACAAAGCAATCATGTTTAGTATGTGGTTTTCAATAAATGAATTCTGCGTTTCTGTTTCCGTTATTTTTTTGGAGAATGTATAAATTTCTTTCAATGGAACAGGGATTTTTGTATTAAAGTTTCTTATTTCTTCTATTGAGGAATCTGCTTTTGATGTTATGATTAATGGATATACTACTTTGATTAATACATCGTTGTCTCTTATAATCACTTCATTAAGGAAAGGTTCTTCCTCAATATCATAAGAATTTTCAAATCCTTTGAAATCGATTATACATCTTTCAAGATTTTCGTCTATGTATAATGAGAGTTGTTCCTCCATAGAATTTAATCCTTCATTTTTACATCCTTCTTTGCATAAAAACGGCATTTCCGAATCAAAACGATCTTTTTCATTTAAGTAATACCAATATGGGATGAAAACATCACCTACAAAAACTCCAGAACCTTCAATTGGATTTGGAGAGAAAGACATATCTGCTAGTCCAGGATTTATGTAACCAGCATGCGCACCCATTCTTTGTATTCCTTGGAATGTAATTTCTTTAACACATTCATCAACAAAAGATATTACAGGGTGTTTCTTGAATCTATCTGGAAGTACATCCTTGCTGAATTCATATCCCGTTCTTGATGTGAATGAAAATATTATGGCAAAGATAAGTAATAATGATACACCTAAGATAATGTAATAACTTATTACAGCTTTTTTATGCATTTTTAACCTCTTTTTTTAAATTGAACGGCAAACTTCTTTAATTTTTTTTGTCACCATTAATGGTTTGTGATCTATTTTCTTATCAAATAGTATACAAGCTTGAGTGTATGGAATTCCACCTATGATAACTATACTTCTGTTATCTCCTGCGTGTGTTGTTCCTGCAAAAATTTCTATTGAACTATTTTCTGGATAAATATATTCTGAATCTCCTCTTAATACTATATTGTAATGATTATCTTCTGGAAGACTTGAGAGATACCAATTTACTGTATAAACATAATCTGTTTGATTGTATAAATCTTTTTTCGCACCTAACCATCCAACCATGCTGCCGTCATCTATGAACGTCGCTGGCTCACCTTTTATTTCATAATTTCCACTCGTTGGATTGCAGACAGATTCTCCCCAAGTCATTATGTCGAACTGAGCTCCTAAGTCTCTCCAAAACTTTCCCCAAGTTTCGTCGTATGCTTGTCTCCATTTTTTTGGTATTACAACATCCCATAACACATTTCCTAAATTTTTATCTACGCCGCAATCGAGGTCATTAAACCAAAAACAACCAGCAGGACAGAAATTATCTCTTTTTTCTTTTATGCAATTCTGTTTTGCACCAGCTTCTTTATTGTATTTGTTCATGCACGTGTAACCTGGATCAACTGTTTCGGGTCCGTTTATCATTTCTCCATTTTCATATATTTTGCAGTTTTTAGGACAAATGCACCCATCAGGATCTTTGCATGTTGTGTCGCAATAAAATAATTCTCCTGGATTATCATCTTTTATTTGCGGACAGCAGATATCTCCTCTTGTACAGGTTGCATCTAATTCATCATTTCTTTGGAAAGCATAATTTGCACTAGCGTCGCTCATTTTGGAAATACATCTAGTTTCTTTCATGCATATTCCGCCACTACCGTCACACATCTTTTTTGGATTATAATGTCCGCATGTTTTGTCAGTTGATTTTTCTGTTAGTTCTCCTGATTTATCGCAATGTTTTGGACAAATACAAGTTTTGCCATCTTTTAATGAATTTTCTGCTGAGCAGTCTGTATTACACTGACCTGCAGGACATTGATCTATATTTGTTACTAAGTCTCCTCCGTGAGTACAACAATATTTTTCCGAACCTTCTTCATATATCGCTTGTTTTCCATCACACATGCAATCTTCTATTAGAGGGTTTCCATTAGTTGGACATTTTTTTAGGTTACCTATTCCACTTCTACAATCTCCTGGAGAGGTTGTTGATCCTTCATAGTGTCCGTTGCAACAGTAACCTTTATCATAAAAGCCGGAATAACTTCCACACTTGCATGTATTTTTCGTAAGGTCTATTTTTAGATTTCCTGAACATTTCTCTGTTTTTTCTGTGATTGTGATTGATGCTTGCGCTTTTTTATGAGTAGAATCTCCTGAATATTTGAACGTGATTTTTTTATCTGTTTCTCCAAAATCTGGAATAGGGATACTGATATCAAGTGTGGTTGACCTAACAGATAATGTTTGTTCACCATATGACAAAGTTCCGCTTATATCACCACACCCACCAGTGCATACTAAAACAACTTTTACTTTTGCAGTTGTGCCTTTTACATTATATGAAACATCTAAGGATACATCTTTAACTGCAGTTGGTTCAGGAACTACTGACTGTGAGGATACACATTCTCCAGTTTGACATATAGTTCCATCACCACAATCTTGGCAATTCCAATTATAAGCTGCGCCAGCCGATACACATGTACATTTCTGGTTATTACTAGCGCATGTATCCTTGCTACCTTTAATACAAATATTTCCCTGTGCTGGTTCGTTATTAGTTATTTCGCAATTAGGTTCATTGCATGTATATCCATTCGGGCAATCACCGTCATCATTACAACCGGCACATCCTTCTCTATAAATGCCCCCATAATTGCCGCAAACCTGTCCAGAAGGACAAGGTCTGCAGTCCCATTTTCTATTTGTAACAAGCCACGTTCCATAATTTTTACATTCACATAATGTGTTATAATCACCACATTCATACCAATTAAAAAAAGTATCAGTACAATCATCTCCTGTTTTGATTCCTGCATATTTACCTGGATCAAAACTCTGCGCTGTAACAACAGGTAAAAGCAACAATACAATTCCGAGTATCAATAATATTTTTTTCATGTTGTGGTGGTTGTGGATTCAAACGGATAAGCATAAGTTGTTGTCGTTTGAGTTCCCGTGTCCATGTTTCCTCCCCCATATGGGTATTCTTCTCCAGTTGTTTCCTCTTCTTCTCCTAAAAATGCAGGAGACAGTACTTCTTCACATACATCATCTACTTTTCCTGATAAAGACCACGAATCTTTGTCAGCATATCTTCCAATCGCTTTAAACCTATCATAACTATCTATAACATTGTAAACTGCTCTTGGAATATCACACGCAATTGGTATTAACCATTGTAAAGCACCTGCGTTTGCTGCTTCAGTTCCTTTCTTTGCACATATAGTGCTGTCCACTAACGCTTTCAATAAATTAGGAATTAAATCTGCTGCTACTTGAGCTCCTTGTTCTGACAAACTTTTTACTAACCTAAGTATGCCAACAGTTTCTGCAAATTCACCGAATATAACCATGCACCAGCTCTGTGATTTTTTTGCTTTGCATATATGAACTGGTCCGCCCGCTTCTGCTGTTTCTTTTAAACATTTTATGTATCTGCATTGTATTTGTCTGTATTTATCCAAGTTGTATATTATTCCTGGAATGCAAATAGTTGCAGCGCTCATGACTATGCTATTTTTTGGATTAGGTTCTGGAGCAGTAGTACTGAATCTTAAAAGTGAATTGAAAAAAGAACCTTCTTTTCCAACACTCCCATTTACTCCTTCAAGAATTTTTCCGCCAGTCCATTTTTCAATGTTCTCGGCAAGCTTTGTTGAATATTCACAACTCACAAACCCACATATATTCCTTAATCCTGGGAAGCCTTTTCCGTTAGTTCCTTTTCCTACCCACTCTAATGCTGCGTCTTTAACATATTTTGGGCTACTTAATTTTGCATTACCCATACCTGTGAGTTCTGCTTCAAGTTTTGTCCCATCTTTACATCTTTTCGTAGTAAACTTATAGCCACCTAGTTGTTTCCCATAATAAAATTTCCCAATAAAACTGCCGAAGAATTCATAACCATTACAACCAATTTTGTAAAGCCAGTCTTTTTGTGTGGATTTTTTTAAAGCCAATCCTAAACCTTCAATAGCCGCGAATATATTCCAAATCCCAACAATTTGTGTTACAATGCCACATGCAGATTCTAACCATGAAACAACTTCAGCAGCATCTGTTATAAACTTTGTATCTTTTAATAAACTTGTTTGTGCATCTTTTATTTGTGTTATTACTTCTTCTCCTGGGCCTGCAGCAAGAGCTGAATCTGTCGCTTGTATTCTAATAGTAATATTTTCTATTTCAGGATTTTCATAAACTTTATCTCCTATTCGTTGATAAATATACATATCACATCCAAGATCAAAATCTTCTAATAAATTTATATCCGCTGCAGTAAACCTTGCTAGTGTCATCTCAAAAGAATTCTGTTCTCCTGCTTGTGTAAGTTCTAATAGAGTTGGAAGAGGAGAAGGTGTTGGACTTGCTGAATCTTCGAACAATTGTTCGTAAACATTCGTACTGTTTTCAACTAAACAATCTTTTATTTGATAACTTAATACTTCAACTTCATTTCCTCCACCCATAAGCCTGAATGGAATTAATATTTTATATCCAGGAGGATTTGGAATTAAAGAAGCTATTAATCTATTTATCTTTCTTGGAATCATTTCATTTTTTTCAATAAGCACATCAAAATTATCCGGAGTTTCTGAAGTAATACCATAAACAGGAATCTTAACAGTTTTTGTATCTTCATTTCCAGCGGCATCACTAACTGTAAAATGTAAATCAGCTGTGTATTGTCCTGATTTTATAGGTGAGGTTTCCCATGTGCATATGTAAAGTGTATCTTCGTATAATTCACAAGCTCCCTGTTCGAGATTTGTTGGAATTATAAAGAGTTCTGATAAATTTGCATTAGCTGACGTTACTGGCGAACCCAGCAATGAATCTACTTCAATAATTATTTTGATTATGTCTCCAGATTGATAATAAGTTCTTTCTCCAGTTTCACCTATTGCAACGATTGTTATGTTTTTTATTAAAGGATCTAATCCATCATAAACTGCAAAAATTGATTCAAGTCCTGTAACAGGATTCCCTGCATCATCAAATGAAGGAGAGGTTCTTGCTATTGGGAGAGTAGCACCTTCCTGTGCAATAGCATCAATATTGTAATAATAACAATCCCATTTAGAACCAGATTTAATACATTCATCTGCTTTTTTTTGAGATGATTGCCTTATTGCATTAAGATTTAAATACATATTTCCCTGGCTCATTCCCGAACCTGATTCTTCTAAAGAAACTACGAATGTGTTGTTGAATTTTTTTATATAAGTTATGTCGTTGTATTTTTTTGTTGTTTGTATTGAATTTACAACAGGACTTCCATCATCAAGAGTTAAAGTTTTCGATAAAGTTTTTGTGTTTAAATTATTGAATGAATCTGTTGCAGTAATATTTATTTTTACTTCAGAAATGGAAATTTTTACTTGATTTATTGTGCATGTGTATTCTTCAGTACCTGTACAGTATTGTGATATTGGTGCGTTTACAATATTGTTGTTGCTTCCTATATCGCTTAAAGTGACTGATAAAGTTGAAAGATATCTGTCTGTTAAAGTAAACCCTAAAGAAGCTGTGATGCCATTACTTGATAAGTATGTTACATTTTTCCCGTCTTTTATTATGCTAAGTTCATTTCCAATAGAAGGTGAAGTGAAATCTGTTTCTATGTTTAAACTATATGTATCTTTATGCAAGACATCATCGTCTGGAGAAGACCATAAGTTATCATATAATAAAATTGTAAATTCATTAAGACCTTCATCTGTATAATTAAATGATGCTTCGTCTTCAATATTGCAATTTTCACTTGATATATCAATTGTTTCTATAGGTCCTGATGCATCTGCAACTTTTATGTTTTGTATTCCTGAACATTTATTCTGGCATGATTGACATGCCGTATCTTTTACTTTGTAATCAAGAACGATATTATCATCTTCTTGACTTGCAGTTATAAGAATTATTTCAGGTGGCTGGAAGTCGGGGAAGAGTTGTTCTGGAAGTTGTGCATCAATTGTTCCGTCATTATTTTCATCATATGTAAAAACAACATCTAACGGCGTTATTACAGACCAGTCAGATTCACATATGCATAATTGAGTTGTTGGAGCATAACCTGTTATTTCTTCGCATGATGCACTTATACAAAAAGAATCGTTGAATAAAAGTGTTGTTGAATAAGCTGGGAATGTCATTCCAACTTCGCTTATTTCTATATCATGATCTTGGTTGGGAGTTATGTATGCTTTGAACGTAAGAATGTCTCCATTTCCTTTTGAAAATCCTGCTAATTCATCTTGGCCATGAATGTTTGCATCGGGCATTGAAGCCGCAATAATAATGGAAGAAGATAAGGGCATTAAAACTAACAAAGCGAGAACTACCATGGTCACTACTTTGACCGCCAAATTGTCTTCCACTTTAATAGCCTTTTCTCTATTTAATAGAGAATTTTTGGGTTTTATGGTATATAAAGGTTTTGGTTAGAAATAGTCTAAAAAGTGGTTCCCTTAAGAACCTTCATTTCTTATCGTATTGAGAGCACCGTGGTTGGGATCAGTGTCAGGAAGAACTAAGAACCTATCTTCATCCTCATTGTAATAAGTCCACTGATTATTTCTGTAAAAATAAGACTTCTCCTTCTCCATTCCTGGTGTCTGAATCATTACAAACTCAACCTGCTTATTTATTCGACCAACTGTGTATTCGGCACCATTATTGAATACCATGGTGGAATGCGTAAAATCACTATCAGAATTATAAACGGAGTAAAAATCTTTTATACCAGAATTTGATACTCCACTAACTTGCTCTCTAACTTTCTCAGTTTTTTCGATTTGAGCTTGTGCTTCTGTTTTAGCTGTGTTATCTGTTGATGTAGGTTCTGCAGCACCTGAAGCTGTATTTGTTGATATTAGGCCATCTTTTTCCAAATCAGAAACAAGTCCATTGATTATGGATTTTTCTTCAGTTGATAACCACCCATCTTCTAAAGGTGTATTATAACCTTGTGTTCTTAGCGTATATTTACCAGTTTTAATATTGTAGTCTATTTGTCTTCCATCTTTCCCTACATACCTTACTGTTTGCATTTCATCTTCTCCTAATTTCTTGAAAGCATGTAATGATATTCCTTTTTCAATTGATGCGTAAGATATAATATCATAGTATTCATCGATAGCCCTACTCATTTTGTAATCATTTTTAACAAATTTAGAAACCACTTCTGCCACAACACCTACATCACCTTTGCCACCTTCTTCCGCTATTGCTTTTTCTTTATTTCTTAACTGAGATAATTCAGATTTTTTCTGTTCGATTTCATTCTTAAAAGCAGGTTTATATGCATTTGGAGAAATTTCAAGCCAATATATTTCATTTTCAAGATTAGTAATATCATCTGCTAACTTTGTTTTATCTTCGTTATCTGTTACTTCCGTAACCTTTGGACCCGTTCCTGCCAGTTCCGTCTTAGTCTGTCCGTTTTGAGTTGCCTTTGTTGCAGCGTCAAATCTAGCTTTATTTTTACTTCCTTCCATATTTACATATATTTCACCAATTGTTTTATCTGAGCTAGAAATATCATTTCCATCTTCATCTAATAATCGAACATATTTGTATTTGTCTCCATCAACTTCATATATTGGGGTTTTGCCATTGGGTTGTTTGATTTCTAAAAATGTTTTTCCATTGTCAGTTACTTGTTTAACCTTGGCTTCTGTACCGTCTAAATAAACAATTGCCTCACCTTCTTCAACACTAACAGCTTTTCCACCTAGAACTTTTTTAGTACTGCTTTGTTCACCTGCTTCTCCTGATGGTGGACTTGTTACTTTCACTTTTTCTGGAGTGTAATCCACTTTAATAGATGATGTTGCATCTGAGCCGTGTTCAATAACAAATCCAGGGGAAGTAATCTCATCATAGTTTTTGAATTTATCAAATCCTTTAATAGATTCAAGAGAAATATCTTTTTCAACCATTACCCCATCTTCATTTTTATAACTGATATGAGCTTCCTTATTGTCGTCAACAGCAAGTGAATTTTTTCCCACAACTATTGTGTGAGTTTCATCTTTTATGACCATATAATTTTCTTTTTCGTTATTCAAAACTTCAATTTTGCCTTTAAATGTTAATTTCTGATCACCAACATCTATTTCAATTTTTTCTGAACCTAAATCTATGGTATGATAACCTAATGAATCTGGTGTGGATTCTTTTGTTAGTGTACTTGCAAGATCCATTAATGAATTCCTTATTTTTCTATTGTTTAAACCTGAAAAGGATTCAGATTCATATTTGTGATAACCATAACTACCAGAGATAGAAGTTTTAATTTCAGATTTTCCATCCAATCCTGGTGAAATAATAACATCAGCTGTTTCTGATGAACTTCCTTGGATACTTATTTCAGCGTAAGTATCTGACGAGGATTTGAATGTAAACTCTTTTGCATTTAATTCTTTTACTTCAGGAGAACTTGTATCTGGTTCTAAATAGTATTTTGGGTCCTTATATCCATTTTTATTAGAAACAAATTCAAGAGATGCCGCAGTCTTAGCGTCTATTACATCTTCTTTCTGCATATCATATAAGGTATCGCCTGATTGATGCTGCCATTTTTTAGTTTCGGCATTGTAAAAATAATAATAATTTCCATCCGTAACAACAGTCCCTTTTGATGTTTCCGTAACTTCGAAACCTGTGTTTAGAAGTTTAGTCGATTCAACCATTGGTTCTTCATCTGTGTACAAAGCAGTACTAAATGTATTATGTTTTATTTTGAAAGCATCTGAAAGATAAAAAGGATTATTTGTATTTTCTGTATCTTTTAAGGAAGAGTACATATAATTGTCTGTGTTAAAATTAACAGTTGCTTTTTCCGTGGGAAGAAATTTCATGATATCATCAGTATCCCTGATTATCGTTGTTTCTAGTTTTTCTAATTTTTCATTATATGATTTTTCTAGTTGAGATTTGTCTAACTTTAATTTACCAAGCCTTACATCATCGACTGGGAACAATATCTCTTTTTCTTTTGCATTAGCTGTCAATTTTTCAATTTCTTCATCTAAAGCAGTTATACTATTTTCTATTCTTTTCAAATCCTCTCTATCTGGAAGGTTTAAAGTTCCCTTACTTACAAATGCAAGAGAATAATCTTGTGGATTTTGAATGTCAACATTTCTTGCTGGTGCATATTTACCATTTTCTAGAGCGATATAATAATCTCTTGCTATAGCTGGATTAGCCTTAAGAGTTTCATAATTAGGGAAATTATTAGATAAAATATTTCCTAATTTTTCTGGAGTATATGTATTGTCAAGTATTAAAGGCCCATTAAGTGCATTAATATCTGCTCCGTTGAATACATTTGTTCCATCTAATGATATCCTAACAGGATTTCCGTGATAATAACCTACAAGTTTGTTAGCTTCGTCTCCGGAAAAGACAATATCATAATTATCTCCGTTAATATTCGGAGTTAGATATTTGTTTTCTTCTCCGCTTACCTTTCCTTGATCAGTTGAACTTTTAACAACTGTAGACACATGCACACCAGTTGTTTTTCCTTTGTCATTATGTGTGTAGAGCATGTCTCCTTTTTTTCCAAAAGTGAATGTTTGCCCAATTTCTGAATCTTTAATTTGAGCATTTTCAGCAGAATAAATAACCATATCATCCCCATGATAAATAACATCGAAGTCAGCTACATTATTTTGAATTGTTATTTTTTCATTGTTGTTTTTCTTTATTTCTGAACCTGCAGCAAGTTCATGTGTAAGTAAGCCCATCAAATTTTTATCTGTATCTAATTGAATAAAAAAAGTATTTGTACCTGGATTGAGAATATGTCCTTCATAATCCAAGGGTTTTTCACCAGTTACACTTCCTAAAATTATAGCAGAAGCATCGTTATTTATTTTTATTTGCAAATTTGTTATGCTGTCTGCATTTTTTATAGTTCTTCCTTGGTAATTATCTCCGATATTATATACATATACTAAATTTTTACTTCCATCTTCATTTTCTGTAACTTCAACTGAACGTACTCCAGATATGTCTAAAAAATGCATGGTAACACCATCAACAGTTGTTGTTCCATAATCATTAACATCTATGTTATTACCATAAAAATCGACAGCATAACCATATTCAGTTTCTGATTTTTTATATACAATCTCTGTCCTGTCATTATGTGCTATAATCCCTGCAATCTTTGTAGGATTATGAGTTATTTTTTTTCCATTAAAATCATAAATTAGTTTATTACCCGATGAAGTTAGTTTTAACTCAACACTCTTTGCACTTGGACCTGGTTCAAAAAAAGTATTTCCGTTTAAATCTCCTAATTCAAAACCAGTTTCTGTGGATTTGATTGATGTGAACGCGTTCCCATATTCTTTTAATTCCTGTACTGACATAATAATTTTATTTCCAGTACCGCTTATTATTCTTCCATCTTGTGTTATTTTAGCATTCCCAGAACTAAAATCAAACTTGTTTGATAATTCTTTACTTAATTCTTTATCCCTTAAAATTTTTCTATATACTGCATTTTTGTTTTCCACATTTGTAATTAATTTTATTTTATCCCACATAGCATCATTATCTAAATTTACTTTTGTAAAATCAATTTTTTCTGGTTCAGTTATTTTATTGAAATCAACCATCTCCCATCTTATCATACCATATACTTTATCTTTACTTTCAGCACTGAAACCATCTAAAAGTTTTGAGACATCAATATTAACATAGGTTTCTGGTTTTTCTAGAGCTTTTTCTAGATCATCGTCACTCAATTCATATAGTTTTTCTTCAGTCACCACTTCCCCTTCAGGAGCTGCTATGAGTGGAGCTAAAAAAATCAAGAGTACTATGAGAACAAGAATTCGTTTCATTCTGCTTCACCTACAAATATTCTAATGTTATAAGTAATTGTAAAAGTTCCATCCATCACATAAATCTCAACACTGTGTACTCCTACATCTTCATCACTAGGGATGAATTCTATCATTCCTGAATAAGGGTTTGGATAAATAAAGGAAGAATTCGAAGAATATTCTAACCTATCATTATTAGGGTCGGAAACATCTATCTCAATTTCAAGTAAATCTCCTACTTCAACATAATAATCTTTTTGTTTTGTATTAATAACTGGTTTCCTTTCAGTCATGTCAGTTTTTGTAGCAAACATAAACATTAATTGCGTTCCTGGCCAAAGTATTGATTTAGGGTCATCGATGACATAATTTACTATTCCCCCAGTAGATGTAAGTGTGTCAATCTGTAATTCATATTCTTGCATTTTTGATAATAAGTGAGTTTGATCTATATTTTGTGAATCTATAAAGACTTTAGTCAATATAGATTGGGATATTTCATAAATATCTTTTAGGCGAACATCTGCTTTGAAAAAGAACCTTTCAAAATCATATCTGTCTGGACCTTTAAGTATTGTGACAGGATAATAAAATTCAACTAATACATCTTTATCGTTTATACTTACTTGTGTAGAACGAGAACCTGTCTCTACTACATATCCCTTGTTCCTAAATGCATTATAATTATAAATACAATCATCAATATTATCCGTTACATAACCTGCTAATTCCCTTTCCATCACACTAATAGTTGGGGATAAATCTTCTCCATGATGATAATAATATGGAACGTCTGAGAAAACCGTTGAAACATATTTATCCGGAAGATCTACATATCCCCCTTGTAGTCCCATTTTCATCAAACCCGTATATGTTGTCTCCTTGATGCAGTTTTCTGTAAAGGTTTTCAACGAGATTGCACCCTCAAATTCTATAATAGAATCATCATCAATAGTATCTGCACTGGTTATCATAATATACACACCCACAACCAAGGCAACAATAACTGCTAGAATAATGTAAAACGTAGTTTGAGCCTTTCTCGCCATTGTGGAACCACACCTCTATAGATATATTTTTTAGTATACTAGTTTATAAATGTTACGATTCATAGATTTAACGTTTTAGAAGCTTTACAACGACAATAGAGTTGTAAGATTTCATCCATGCGAGTAAAAACAAGAAAACACCTGTCTCAACTATAGAAATGATGTATGCTGTTGTGGGATTGAGAGAATAATTCAATAATAAAAAAATATTATGAACTATCCCAAAAACTATCAAAATAGTCAACATTGCTAACAGCATTTTAGGCAGAATCAAATGTATTTTCCCAAATGCCATATTCCAAGAGGATTTTATCGCAGAAATCTTCCCTTTTTCGACAAAATGAATGTTGAAGATGCTTACAACGTAAATTAATATTAAAAGGAATATTAAACTAACATATCCCACCATTTCTGGATAAACAATCTTGCTTACTATCCCAATGAATAACATAAACAATATTACATAACCTAAATACGCAATAGATATCCAAAGGTATTTTTTCCACGAAAACTTCTTTTTAAGAATTGTATTATAGATTAATAATCTTGTAATTGAAAGTGATCCGACAATCAAAATAAAAAATAAGATCATGTTGAGCATGAATTTTGTCATTGCTGAAACAACTCCTGAAAAAGCATCTATGTTTTCTGGATTTGTTTGTAATGAATTAACTGCAGAAAAATCAATTAATCCAAGGATAGAACCAATAAAAAGAGATATCAAATACAATAATCCTATAAAAATACCATCAAAAAGTGTAGCGTAAACTACCCTTATATCAATAGAAACTATACTCTTCCAATATGATGTTGATTTGAACCAATCAAGGACTTTTTTCTTCATCTTGTTTCAGCTAGATACATCCTATATAAATTTTATTATATTAACACATAACTTGTTGTGAATTGTAACCTATATGGGGAATATTTATCCCGAACGTTTATTTTCACTTCATATCTTCCAGGCGCATCTCCAACACTTGTTAGTATTTCGTTATAAACAGGTATTGAATAAGTTCCCTCATCAGGTACTTCTCTTGTAATATCCATAACGTTTGTATAGCTTAAAGAATTAACTGGATTTCCATCTGGGCCAATGACTTGTCTGTCTTCTATAAAACCAATTTTATAAACATCACTCATATATTTAGAATCAATAAATAACTTAAAATATATGAAAACTGATTCTCCAGTCTCATATTCATCATAATGATTTTCATAACAATTAAAATATTCATCTATATCATTACAAAGCAAAATTTCAAATAATTCTATTGTTGCGTCCTCATCATCTGGTGGCATGAATAAAGAAGTGGTTGTTGTAGAATCAGTAGTTGTCGTGTATTTATCAGGGTCAATATCATCAGGATCTATAATAATTCCACCCGAACTTTGTATGGCAAATTTGAAAACAAGTCCTGAAATTATGATTACAGCTATTATTACAACCACAACTAATAATATATGTTTATTCGCATGATGGTGGTCGTTTTGATGCTGAACTGTTTGAATGGGTCTTTGGTATTGTTTAGGATATGAAACGTAAGTTTTTTGTCTTTGTATTTCGGAAAAAGTTTCCTGAATTGCCTGAGGAGAGTATCCACTACTCAAAAGAGTTTGCTGAATTTGTTGCTGTGTATAGCCTTGTGCAAGATATTTTTGCACATAACTGACCAGATTGTGGTCTACCATTGTCACCCCTTTTTTAGTTAAATGTTGGTCTGAACAAGTAAGGCGTTTGCATTGACCATGTCATATAATCCATCATGTTATTAAGTTCGTGATGCCTTACAGGAACTTTGTGCCTCACCATAAAAAACTGGACAGCAGTATTGTTGCCCATCATGTTGTAATCAATATACCAATAATTATTTGTCTGATTGAATAATGCCCCTCCTTGAGGGAATGATGAAACGTTTGTTTCTTCTATCACAATAGGTTCGTCTGCCTGACATTTCTTAGTATCACAATAAAGTGCATATAATGCATTGACCACCATGTATGCATAATGACCTGTCATTATTGAATCCCATCTTGATGGTTCTTCTTTTTGAATTCTTAATCTTTCTAATCCTGACAACTGCGAGAATCCGCACTTATCCATTTTTGAATCATCAAGATAATCGCTTCCATGTGTATATGCATCGACTATGGATTCACAAGTATAACCTTCTTTATAGCAATTACTTTCTTGCCATTCTTTTTGCTGTTTATTTTCGTCTGTTTCTCCTCTTGTTGTACAATTAGGATTATTCGGAACTTTAACGCAGTAACTAGTCAATCCAGTCCCAGCGACACATACGTGATCAAGTTCTTCTATGAGAGTTATATTGCTGTTGTTGAAAAGAGAAACATACACATTATAATATCCTTCGGCAAGCTTTATTGTTTCTGGAAGCAATTCACCATCTGTATAAGTTAATGTTTCTCTATACTCCGGGTCTTTATACGATTCCTGCACCCTATCTACAACAACTAGTATTGTGTCATTGTATGAAGGGTCATTAAGAGATACTTTTCTAACATCATAAGGGTTATTTGAATCCCTCATAATAAAATAATCATCTTCTCCGAATATACTTAGATTGATTTTAAATTCTTTTAATGGCTTTAAATTTATAACAAGAGGGAAATTAAATTCTGAATCATGAAGATATTGATCTAAATAACCTTCTTTCTGGAATTTTAAAAATCCACCTTCTGATTGAGGTATTCCTTGATGAAATATTCCACTTGGATTTGTTTTTCCAAGTATGCATGTATCGCCTGCATGGAAATATAATGAAACATCATCCAAAGGTTCTTTTGTGAGTTCATCAAAAACTTTGATTGTTTTATTATCTGAAGCAAACAAAGGATCACAAAGCAAACTTTGTTTTGGTTCTTCAATTGTCATACCTGCTTCAGGATGGAAACATTTGTTCGATCTTATATTTGTTTCTAAAGCAAAACGAAACATTTTTTCATTTCCATTGTTGTCAAATTTCCTTATTTCCACCATAACTGGGAAAGAATAAAGATACGAGTAATCATATTGCCTCAATGTTATTGAACCCAATAGTTTTGTTAAAAAGTTTCCTTCTTGATCTAATATGTCAGAAGGACCGATGATTGCTCCACTGTTTGGCATCACATCAAAATAAGGTTTCCACCAGGGGAAATATGAAAATGAAGTTCTTACATCGCGGAATTTTGAGAAAGGATAAAATATGAATTGATCGTTTATTCCTTGTGCTAATGAAACAGCAGTTTTTTCTTTTGTCTCTGGATAAGGATCTGTAAACGTATTTCCTAATCTTATTAAAGGAATATAAGATTGTGTTAGGTATGTAACTTTCTTTTCAACTTTTTGTTTAATCCATATTAAATCAGATGCACTAGAAGAAGCTCCTGAAAATGGAGGGATTTCTTTTCCAAGCCCACCATGATAAGATATTACATTTATCATATGCTCATCTAAAAAACAATTTGTACTTTCATATTCTGTGATTTCTGAAGCAGCCTCGAATAATTCTGTAATAATTGTGTGTGCTTCCTTTCTGAAAATTTTGAGTTCGTGATCAGAATCTTGATATTGTATTGCTAATGGCATTTCCAATACTATTAACATTGAATCTTCTCTTATCATTACATCAGATTTTGGAGGTGTGAGTTGTTCTACTTCATAACCTAGTTCTTTGAATGAGTAAAAATTAGACAAACAAGCAGGTAAATTTTCGTCGATGTATCTTTCTATTTGAGTTTCTACAGAATCTTCGCCTCTTAATGGGAGTTTTTCTGACTTAAATTGACAACCACCTTTGCATGTGTCTTTGCTATCCATATAATACCAAAAAGGAACTTTATAGTTTGAATTTGGAACATATTCAACTGCATTGCCTTCAGTTGATTTTATTAAATTTATTTCTAGTTCATCTGTGTAAATATATCCACCATGCTGCATTGCTAGATCTATTCCTTCTGTAGAAATGTCGAAAATGCATTGTTCTACGAAGGAATTAATTGGTTCTAATTTAGACGAAACTTTGGGTATTAATGGGTCTTCTTTTACATCAGTTTTAATTGAAAGAAAAATTCCTACAGCGATTAAAATAACTATTGCCACAATCAGGAATATCGAAATCTGTGCTTTCCTCATTTTATACCTCTTTTTTTTAAAATAAACAACCATAATCGCCGCATTCTTCATCGCCACCAGGCACACCCGGTCCTCCGCCTAATGGAACAGGGCCACCTGTGACACCAGTTGTTCCGCCCGGAGTATTTGATGGATTAACAGCGGTTCCCACTACTGTAGCAGGAATTATCTTAACACAACCTATATTATTTCCAGCGTCACAACTTCCATCGACTGGGAAACGTTCATAGCCATTATGTTTATAACCATTAATGAAAAGTATGTAAATGCCAACAATATCATCTTTTGAATAAAATGATGTGCTTTGATGAGATGTTGTTGCGGGAGATACGTTCCACACCTTCCCTCTTTTTTTGTCATTATCACTTAATACGGTAATGATACGATAATAAATATTACCAGTTTCTTCTCCAAGTCCTTTTTCTTTTCTTTCATTTTCTTCCAAATTGTCAATTTGGTCTTGAGTATATGGATGATTGAAATTCCATGAAAAGGTGTATAAATAACCTAAAGCTGTACCATCTGGAGCTGGAAACCATTTGTCTCCTGAAGGCCAATCATGTAATGCAATTCCGTTTTGATCTGCATATTCTTTTTTAGTTCCGTAGATATATAACATTGAATTCATTGACAAAGAAGGCCATTCTCCACCCGCATACATATTTGGACCTGTTTGTTCAAAGTAGACTGATTTTTTATTTTTCCCATTGCAGAAAGCACTTGTTGCTGCATCTGCTGGATTGAATACGTTGAAATACCAATCTTTCTTTGGATCATTTTTCCAATCTTCTGTAAAGTCTGCAGTTCCGAATAGTTTTTCTTGAATCCATGAACCGATTTGTTTCGCTCCTGTCGATGGGAATAATAAGCCGACGATTTCTCTTAAAACTGCTTCTTTTTTTTGTTTTCTTTCATCATATTTTGTCCTGAGTTTCGCTTTAAGTTCTTCTCCAGTTAAACTCTTACATTCCTCGCCACAGTATTCCATCCATTTATCCTTGTTATTTGCTATTTTTTCATCAACTTTAGTTTGTGCTTGTTTCTTTTTATCTTTATAATCTTCAACTGTTCTTGTTATTCCAAATTGATCTACAAGGACCGGTTCCCCTTTAGAATTAAGTTTATATCTTACATCATCTGAAATTCCCAGATTATCCATGTAATTTTTGTAATCGTTCCATTCTTTTCTGAATTGTTCTTCCGTTTCTCCTTTGTTGTTTAAAAAAAACCGGTTTCTGAATTCGTTTCTAGAGTAATAATAATTTACATTATCTCCCTCAATCACAGAACCGTATTCGAGATAATTAGGGGGTAGATAAGTTGTTGTAGTGGTTGAGGTTGTTGTAGTTGAAGAAGGGAGCGTAGTTATTGGTGGTCCAACAGGGATTGTAGTTGGTGGAATTGCCTGTCCAATTATATTTGGAGCTAAGAAAATCATCACAACCAATATGCACATCATCTTAATACAAAGTATTTTCTGTAATATCCTCTCCACCTCCTTCTGTTTCTCCATTCCAAGTTTCATCTGTAGTAACCATTTCTTCTAATTGACCGCAATAATCAGGCTGGCCAATATTATCCCAGTCAAAGCCAGCAATGAATCCTTTTACTGTTGAGAGTGCTGTCATGGATTTTTCTGCTAAATCCATTAAAGTGTATGGAAGACATGATAAATAATATCCAACTGAACCAGTACCCGACGTTTTATCACATGCCTTACCTAAAAGCTTTTTTGTTAATCCCCAGATTAAAGTTGTTGGGTTTTCTATTATATTATTTATAGCTTGTCCAAGAGCATCAATACCTATCCATTTGAGTAATACCGAAATCCAATTATTGTAATAAACACATTTTTGATAATTATATTGTTGATCACATTCTTTTTTAGGAATTCCTGCTGGAACTAAAGTCATATAACATTGACCACGCCAACATTCTAATTGCATCCTTTTATTGAGATGATAAATAACTGCAGGCAAACACAATCCTGCAACAGCAATAACGATATTTGATTTGGCCAATTCCATTGGTGATGCTGGGAAAGATGAATCAAATGTTTGGCCAGGATCATTTGTGTTGAGACCTTCTACATTTCCAAATAAAGGTTTCAAAAGTTTTTGCGCAGTGTCATAAATTATCGGTAAGAAACCACCCGGAAGAGAAAAACCGCCACCTACACCCTCACCAACATCTTCAGTTCCGACGTTATAATTTCCATCGTCATCATATTCTCCTTTCTGCTGTTTATTATCACAAGTTATCAAAGCACAAAAATAAAGAAAAGCTTTGCTGTCAAGAACTGCCCTAGCACCTTTTACAACTTTCCATATTATACCGCTTGCTTTCGCCGCAGGAGTTGCTGCTGTTTTAGTAACAGGTGTATCTACTAATACCTCCCAAACAGCCTGGACTGCACTAAAGACAGTACTTATCGAAGTGAAAACATTCCTAACATTACAAATATTCCTTGCCAAATCCATAACTTTCTCGGCATCAACTAAAATTTTTCCATAATCATTATAAGATTTCAGTACATCATCAATCTCATTCTTCATTTCTGTTCCTGCAGGCAATAGTTCATTAACTATAGGGATAGAGATTGAAACATTTTCCAATTCAGGGGATGTGTAAAGATTTTTCTTTCCTGTAACGTAAAATATCAATGCACATGAACTAGCTTCATCTGTTCCTACTGTAAATACATTTTCAGTTTGACTGTCTTCATAATTTCTAACAATCATTGCTGGATCTATGGGAAATTGAATAAAACCAGCATAATCTTTTCCATTCTTAACTGTATAAACACTTCCGCCTCCGCCACATGCACCAGTCAGTTCAAGATTGAATAAATCTCCTCCACAACCTTTAGTTTTTAGTTCAAGAGGAATTGTTTGATAATAATACATTCCCAAAGGAAAAGAATTCATTGTGTTGTATTCCACAGGCAAAATAGTTCCGTATTTTAATTCATAACAATCAGGAACGGAGTCGTGCGGATTATATATTGCAATTTTTTCTACATATTCAGTTGCATCATTCCCTGCAAAATCAGTCACAATAATCGGAACCTTAACATCTTTCC
Source organism: uncultured Methanosarcinales archaeon (assembly GCA_964654165.1). Taxonomy (GTDB): domain Archaea; phylum Nanobdellota; class Nanobdellia; order Woesearchaeales; family CAZZGN01; genus CAZZGN01. Next base: position 20,905 of record CAZZGN010000006.1, read on the forward strand.
TCCCACTCGTTATCGCATTTGTCTCCCATGTGCATAAAGTTGATTTTTCAAATCTTTCACAAAGAGCAGAAACTTCCTCAACTGTGTTATCTTCAAAGCCATATAGATTTGTAAAATTCGCTACGGCTTTTTGTATACGTGAATGTTCATCTGAAGCATTGAGTGTGATAGACAATACATCACCTGAAGCATGAAAAGGTATTAAACCCAATTGCGTCACGGAAAGAACTGAAACATTGTTTATTATTGGTTTAACATTATCATACATCACAAAGCCGCTTTCTATACCTGTTAAAGAGTTTCCAGCATCATCAGTTGATGGCGAGGTTCTTGAGATTGGTATACTTGAACCACTTGGTACAGAAGTAGTTACTGAACTTATATTCCAATAACACACCCATCCATCTATGCAGTTTGTAGCTTGTACAGAAGATTTTCCTGTCAAAGCATTAAGATTCATAAAAACTTGGTTTGTGTTAAAACCAGAACCTGTTTCGGTTAATGACATAACAATTTTGGTGTTTTCTTTTTTAACGAAGCTTTTTCCAATTAAAGGATCTAAATATTCTCCCCCAATAAATGTAACTTCAGGGGATTCATTGTCCATTGTGAAAGTTTTTGATATAGCTACTGTATTGAGATTGTTCTGATTGTCTTCAACCGTAAGTTCAAATGTTGCTGTTGTTTCAGGAGGAATTAATTTAATTTTGATATTCTTAAAAGTGCAGTTGTGTACTTTGTCAGTTTCTTTACAATCTGTTACTGATACTTCATTGTTTCCATATGCAGAAAGAAGTGTTGCTTTTTTTAGATAATCTTCTGTAATAAGGATAGATAAATCAGCTGTTTTTGTATTATAAGATAAGTGATTAATTTCCTTACCATCAATATTATAAGAAAAAGTAGAATCTACGCTAGGTTCAGAAAAATCTGTTGTAAACTGTACTGTGTTTGAGTCGGAATGTAAAGTGTCATCTTCAAAGCCTTGCCAATAGTTATCCATTAGCTTTATTGTGAATTTCTGCAAGCCTATTTCACTATAATCAAAATCATAATAATTGCTTGTACTGCATGGGTCAGTTGGGAGTTTGTTAATGTCTACTGTGCCAGTCCATCCTTTTTCATCAACTATCCTTATTCCTTTTACTCCAATACATTTTCCTGAACAGCCTGAACAAGCATTGTCGGTAACAACGTAATTTAAGCGTAATTTCCCATCTTTCTGTGAGAATGAAGCAGAGCTTATTGTTGGCGGAGAAGAATCTTTGTAAACAACTGTTGGAAGTGAGGATGATTCGTATGAAACGGATAAATCAAGCCTATCTTGCCCTGACAAGGACCATGTGGTTTTGCATATGCAATTGTAAGTGTGTGGATCTACAGGAGTTTGTGGAAGAAGTGTGCATGAACTATATGAGCAAAATGGATCTGAGAATTTAACACTGCTGCTTAAACCTGAAAATGTAAGCACAACTTCATCAGTTGTTACCTCAATTAGTTCAGGGGTTGCTATATCTGCTTCAAAAGTTAAGTAGTCATCAGAGTTTTTAACAAACCCATCATAACCTGTTTCTCCGTAAGCTTTTACCTGCTTTATATTTGCCGCAAAGGCTAAAGAAGCATACATTGGTAGCGAGACAACTAGCAATATGAGTAACAAGGCTATTACACTTCTTTTTTTCCCCACTAATATCACTTAATCTGAGCATTATTTTAGAGGAAGAAGTATTTAAAAGTTTCTATGAGAAAAAGAGGAAAAAATAAAGGAAAAAAGTTCCTTTAACTTAGTTTTGCTAGGATCTCTCCTTCAGCTGTGTGCGTAAAATCAACTGTGCTGTCTTGGAAATAATAATCAATTGAGGCAGTTAATTTAACTTTTCTACCGAGATCTTGTACGCTTCCTGCACAACCAATAGTAATTTGAGTGGCTGCTCCATTGTTTACACACCCATCACTTCCTGGACAAGTATTGGTAACGTTTTCTTCACACGCTCCCTCTCCACCTACTTGTGAAATATTAATCAATGTTATCTTTATTCCCCTACCCATACCGTTTTCAAGACTTAATTTAACCTCATCTGTTGCGACTGTGAAATCTTTACATGAGATACCTGTTGGTAATGTGCATTTTTCTGGGACTAATGTGTCCGGATTTAATACACCAAAATATGCTAATGCCCCTATAACTACTAAGACAACTAAAATTGCCCAACCATAAGTCATTAGAAATTCTAAAGCTGCTTGCCCTCTTCTTTTCATTTAGTATCACCTTTTTAAAATTTTAATTAAACTAGTATACATTTTTGGGTATTACTACTATATAAATATTTCGGTTTTTCTGATACCTATTTCAGATACCCATCATCCCTGAGAAAACCAAATATAATATTTCCCTGAAGACGACATACATTATTAAAGAAATAACAATAAAGACTGGTATGTATTTCAAACCTTCTTTTATATTCCCTTTCTGAATTATGGACATTATCATTGAAGAAAACAATGAAATAATTCCAAGCGCACCCATTGAGAAAGTTTTGAATGTTTCGGGTTCTATCGAAATATTTGAAAAATCTAACATTGAACTTGTGGTTCCTCCACCTGATTGAGCTATTTTTCCAGCAATACTTTTAAGAACTAATAACAAATTATATGACAATCCAAACAATGCAGGTGCTATAACAAGAACTATAGATGCCATAAAGATTACATAAGTGGTATTTGCTGCACTTATTTCATCTTTAAGTTCTTTTGTTTCACGAATATTTTTTTCAACTCTGTCAATTATGTAAGCTATATTTCCTCCTCCTTTCATACCTTCTATAATCAATTGGAATGATCTTTTGAGCATAGGAGAATTATATTTATCTGTAAAATCTCTGAGAGCATCAGCAATGTCTCTTCCTGTCATTACTCTCTTCGCAACTAAGCTTATTTCATCTGCTAAAGTACCATATCTTGGTCGTATGGCTTCCCATAAAGCTCTGTCAAATGGCATGCCCCCTTTAAGGTTTTCTGACACATACCTCAAAAACTCTTCTAACACATCCTCCATTTCTCTCATACGCTTGAATATTTTCAAATCCAGATGCACATAAACAAGCATAATTATCAACAACAAAACAAGAGATTGTATGATTGCCCAAAATACAAACGTAAGGATCATAAACAAGAATTGCGATTGACCTCCAAGTAATGGGAAGACAAACAGTATGTAAAGTAGTGCACTGAGTATTATGCTCAAAACAAAAAGACCGCCAAATAATGTGTATGGAACTTCTGTGTATCCTGCTTTCAGCAAATGCCGTCTCAAACCAGGCCTTATACCTCTAGGTATAAACGCTTTTCCAAATTCCTGTAACCCAGTAAATTTTGGCATTAAAGATTCACCATTGGTCTCATTGATTTAAGTACGCTCAAAAATATGAACTGCATGAACGCGAGCATGAACAATATGCTGAATATAACGACATTAGACATGTCAAGTCCCATAAATCCAGCTATTATGATAAACATTGTAACTCCTAAAGATGGCATAACTGTTGCTAACACCATATACAACATCATAAACGCATTCAATTTTTTCCCATATTCTTTTATCTCAAGGATTTGCTCTTTTGTTATTTGCTGTAACACTTCTCTTAAAGCTATAGAAACATCCACTCCTGTTTTTAATGAAGTTATTAATTCTGTAAGTATGAGTTTAAAATATCTTGAAGGTGAAGATTCTCTTGCATAATTTAGGGAATCTTCTATTGGTGTTCCAACCCTAATATCATCAACAATTTCTTTAAAATATTTTGATGAAATACCATAACTTCTAGAAGCATCTATTAATGCATTGTATAAAGGTATTCCGGAATCAAGTTTAACTAATATATATCTGCCAGCAAAAAGTACTTCTTGATTAATATCTCTTTCCCTTTTTCTTATTTTTACTTTTGGTGACTGGAGAAAAAAAAGAAATGTAAAGAAAAACACTATTGGAAATATTAAAAGTAATATGAGTAAAGACTCTCCTAATTTATCAAGAAGGAAAAACATTAGGACAGTCACTGTAATAGAAATGTATATAGATGCCATTAAAGATTTCTTTACAAAAACTTCGGGCTTTTCTTGTATCTTAGCCTTTTTAAGCATAGACTTTATCTGCGGGAAATTTTTCGTTATAAGATAAATGT
>CAZZGN010000007.1:0-23609 GCA_964654165.1 uncultured Methanosarcinales archaeon
GAAGTTTAAATCAATCATTCAATGACTAGAAACTAGTGTAATTAAAAATCTTTCGAATTTATCGCTTCTATACCTTCTTCGACAATCTCAAACATGAACTCTCTTTCCTCAGGCAAAGAACGATGTTTACGAACAATAGCAACTCTGACATTACCTTTTGCTTTCTTCAACTCGATCAAACACTTACTACCATACTTCATTATATCTCCGCCAACTAATCTAACACTCTCTTTATCTTCAAAACTAGAATAAACCTGATTAGTTACCAAAACTGGAATTTTTTTCTTCCTTGCCATTTCCGTTAAAAATGAAATTTGCACTCCCAAATCTCTGTTTACTTCGTAAATTTCCTGGCTTTTCCCAAATTCAAGCCTATAAAGCATAGCGATAGAATCAACAATTATCAAGCCTATATCATCAGTCACTATTTCTTTCAATTTCTCAAAACTTTCTTTTTGTTCATCAAAAGATATTGGTTTCAAAAAAGAAACACTTTTCATAGTTTTTTCATAATCTTTATCAATCTGTTTCAGTCTGCGAGAAGAAAAAGACGCCTCTGTATCTATATAGATGACTTTCTTGCCTTTTTTAACAACATTGACCATGCAAAGAAGACATAAGTTGGTCTTTCCACTCCCACCAGGACCATATATTGTGGTTATGACGTCATTCTCATAACCACCCCCCAAAAACTTATTAAGTTCTTCAGAGCCTGTAGATACATAATCTTCCATACAGAAGGCGAATGGAGTGTTATTTAAATACCTTACTAAATATATTTATATTAAACTGAAGATACCTCTAGATATGAAAAGGCATCACATCTTCCTCGCAATAATATTTGTCCTAACACTAACATTTAATACAGTTTACACTCTAAAAGCCGATGAGTTCACTGGCGATCAAGCCTATAAGATATTGAGAGATGTTGAGCATATACAAGAAGAAGGCACCCCTATGTACTCAGATGATTTGAGCTTTGGGGGAAGGAATCATATTTACGTTCCATTTTTTCATTACTTGCTTGCATTTTTCTCATTCGTACTTCCAATAACTTTTGTAGTGAAAATCATCCCCACAATATTGATAAGCAGTATTGTGTTGATAGTATACAAAATAGCCCATAAGATCTCAAACAATAGAAACGTAGCTTTATTCTCAGCCTTCATGTCCGGCTTCATACCTGTTGTGACATCTCAAACTTTGAATACAGTTTCTTCATATTCACTTATGCTCCCTCTTTTCTTCTTATCAGTTTATTTTTTCATAAAAATTGAAGATGGGAAAAAATATGTTGTTTATTTCATAATAACTTATTTGATAAGTATTTTGACACATCCTTCCACAATGCTTTTTTTAATTTCTGCGTTTGTATATATGGCACTGATTTTCATGGAAAACATTGCTCCTAGCAGGAAGGAAAAAGAGGTCGTTCTATTTTCAGCTTTATTCCTTGTATGGGCTTATTTTTTAATGTATAAGGATATTCTTCTTCAATATGGCCCGGAAATAATCTGGCAAAATATTCCTGCTTTGATGAGAGCTGAATACTTTTCTGACTTTAACATTCTCTTAGGGATTGTGAATATAGGATTATTACCATTCCTTGTGGGCACATATATTGTATACCAATTCTTTTTCATACACAAAAAGAAAACAAATTATTTTTACATCAGTATTGTGCTTACAATAATAGTTGCACTATGGCTTAATGTAATTGAACTGGGTGTCGGACTTTCATTTCTTTCTATCACTCTTGTACTTTTATTCTCATATTTCTATAAGAACATATTACTGTATATCAAAAAAACAAAATTTGAAAAACATGAAATAAAGATGCTTTTTGGATTTGTCGCTATATTCATTCTCACATCTGTAATACCTTGCTTCATGCAAGCTTCACAAAATGTTTCAATCTCTTTTGATGACGAAGAAATCGCAGCGATGGAATGGATAAAACTCAATACGCCAAAAGATTCCACTATAATTGCCAGCGTCCATGAAGGATCATTTATATCATATAAAACTGGAAGAAAAACTATAGTAGATACTGATTTTCTTGCAGTAAGTGACGCAAACCAAAGACTTGAGGACGTAAGAAAAATATATTTAACCAGATTCCAAACTGAAGCAATACCTCTTCTTGACAAATATGACGCTGATTATATTTTGTTCAGCGATAGAATCCGGCAATACTTTGGCATAGATTCTATAAAATATATTGAAGACGAAAGGTGTTTCGCACTACAATACAACGAAAGAGTAAGGATTTACAGAGTTAAGTGCCATCTAGAGGTGGTCAGAAGTGAATGAGCAAAATAGGGTTCTGTTAATCATAGTGGTATGCCTCATATTTGTATCAGCCCCAAGTGCAATTAGGTTAATAGATGGAAATTCGAGCCTTATTGGAGATAAACCCTACTTTAATATGAAAGTTGCGGAATCTATAGAAAAAGGAGAAAATCTTGCTTTTCCTCCTGATCCATACCAATACCTATTATCTGTTTTTGAAAACAAGGAACTTTTATCTATAGTTTTACCAATATTTTTTGGTTTGACAAGTTTGCTTTTAATTGCACTAATACTGAAAAAAATTTCTGATTCGATAACAAGAACTACAACACTTTTCATACTGGCTTTGTCCCCTGTATTTATATATACATTCTCAGTTTCAAGTAAGTATTCCTTTGTATTGACTTTAATGCTTGCTGGCTTTTTGATGTTTACAAATAAGGGCTGGAAAAATCTCCTTGCATCCGCTGCCTTATTTACCCCACTTATTTTATTTGGAAACAAAGAAGTTTTTACAATATTATTTTTGTTGTTTTTGTTTACTCTTACCAAAAAAGAAAACAAAAAAAGATTTGCATTTCTTTTTGGCTATTTGTTCATATTAAGCGCTATGTATAATTTATACATACATAATAATTTTCCAATGAGCGTTCATACAGATTTTGTACAAACTGGATTATTTACAAATGTTATTTCTGATTTCGGAGCGCATATAGGTATTGGATTTTTTATGTTCATACTTGCGTTTATAGGATCATACAGCCTCTGGAAAAATAAAAGAGAAAATTATCTTATGCTTGGGTTGTTTTTATTTACAATAATCGCATTTTTTGTTAGAGAGGACTTCATCATTTATGCAGGGATGATTCTTTCATGGTATTCTGGAATTGGATTAGCGTATATTTACAAAAGAAAGTGGGAAATGGATATACTCAAATATCTAACAATAATAACCCTAGTATCGGGTCTTTTATTCTCCGCTGTTTCATATGTTAATGTAATTAGTCATTCTCAACCAACAACTGAACAAATAGAGAGTTTTGAGTGGATGAAAAGCGAACTTCCTGAAGGGGTTGTTTTTTCACATTACTCAAAAGGATTCTTCATTGAACAAACCACAGGATTACCAGTATATATGAATGGATTTTTTAAACACAAACCAGATATCAATGAAAAATATGAAATTTCAGAAGAAATATTTTATTCAAGAAATCAAAAAAAGACAAAAAGTTTACTACAAGGCATAGACTATATTTGGATAGATAAAGATATGAAAAATGGGTTAGTATGGAATGAAAAAGAAGAGGGGTTATTATTCTTACTAAAAGACAACGAAACCTTTAAAAAGATCTATAATACCCACAAAATAACGATATATGGGGTTAGATTGAATTGAAAAAAGCAATAAAAAAGGCATGGAAAATCATTTCCAACCCTAATAATGAGTTTTCAAAACTTGGAAATTTTGAAAGTTCATTAAGAGATTATCTTATTTTGTTAATAACAATTGGATTGGCAACAGGGATTGTCAGTTTTATAATTTATTCATTAAATGCTATGTATCTTGATATATTTCTTTCTGCAGATATAACATATTGGCGTATGTTAAATTATGCAGGGGGAAGGTTTACATCAATAATGTTTTTCTATATGTTTTCAGGTACGTTTCTTCTTTTTATCCTAAGCTTATTTGTGAAACCATTTGCAAGAAATACCAAATATGTTCACTTACTGCAGATTATGTTTTACTCTTTGAGCCCAATGTTGTTGTTTAGTTGGATCCCAGGCATAGCTCCTGGTCTCGGTATGTGGTCAATTTTTCTTTTAATTAAAGGGATTAGAATAAACAAAAAAAGTAGTGAAATAAAAAAAGGCTCTCTTGAGCAGAGGGAATAAAATGCCCAAAATTTCAGAGAATAAGTCAATGCTCATAACAATAATAATCATATTTTCTATTTCACTTTATCTTGCAGGGGTATTTAGTGGTATATATGCAAAAAATATAACCAAAATAGAAACAAAACATGATATAGACATACTAAAAAATGAAACAACAAAAAACTTGATGCTATTTAAAGAAGAAACAAAAAAAGATTTAACTTTTATGTCTGAGTATGTTGATCTCCTTGAAAAAAGTCTCCAAAATACCCAACTGGAACAACTTTTTAAAGAAAATCTTGATGAAGATGAAATTTGCGAGTTTTCCTCAGTGAATATGAAAAATCTTGAGAACGAACTTACATACTATTGGAACAGATTGCCATTCAGAATTGAGGAATATGAAAGTAGAAACATACTAACAGATGATTATCTTTCTCTCAAAGAGAAATACACTCAACTATCTATTAGGACTTGGATACTTGCAAAAGAACATCACGAAAGATGTGATGAAACAATGGTGGAGGGGATTTACTTTTATTCAAACAACTGTAAAGATTGCGTCAAACAGGGTGAGGAATTAGATGATTTCCAGAGAAAAATTGAAAAAGAAAACAGAGATATTATGATATTCACTATAGACAGCGAGCAGGACAACACAATAATCAGATACCTCTTAGATACACATAATATAACAAAAACACCTGCATTAATAATCAATGGAAAAACATTCACTGAAGGAATACATTCATCCGAAGAATTAATAGAGGCATTTACATGAATAAGAAATTTACAATATGGATCGCAGCCACAATAATAACCATATTCATAATTTTATCATTCGTCAGCTTTGTAAGCAACGAAGAGGCAAGAAAACCAGTATTAAAAGACAAAACGCAAGATTATAATTATTTATACAATTTATACATAAATGGAAACCCTAGTCTTTCTGAAAGACAGTATCTTGGTTTTGAAAATACAAGCATCACTATCACAACATATGTAGATTTAACTGACGAAACAACGAAAAATTTCATAAGAAATATATTTCCTAAAATAAAAGAAGAATACATCAACACAGGAAAAGTCAGATTCTACGCAAAACATCATCTCACAGCAGATGACATAAGTGAGAAATCAGAAACCTACACTTATGCGCAGACACTTGCATGTGTAAACAAATTACAACCACAAAGTTACTTTGAATTATTTTTTAGCATTGTAAACAACGAAAAATTTGTTGCAAATATCTCAAACGAAGTATTAAGAAAATGTATTAATGAAGCTCCGATGAAAGAATTATTAGAGGATGCATCTGAAGTTGAAACTCTCGGGATATCATGGATAAAACCAAGCATTTATATAGGGATTCAAGGTTCAGGAAATACACCTATAAGTGGTACAGATAACTATGAAAGAATTAAAAGAGTAATAAAAAACAAAGAGATTCAATTAGGAGTTTAAGATGATTTCAGCATATGATTTAACATTAATGATATACAACCTCACCTTACTCCCAATAATATTTTTCTCACTACTCTTTCTGACTTTATCTATATTAAATATGGCTTTGAAAGAAAAAAAAGTTAAGTATACTAAGCCCGTGGAATTCCCTTTCATAAGTGTTCAGATTCCTACATTCAATGATCCCATAGCCGAAAGATGTATAAAAAAGTGTATGAACTTTGATTATCCAAGAGACAAATACGAAATTGTAATCGTTGATGACAGCACAAATAAAGAAACCCAAGTACTGTTAAAAAAATTCGCAGATGAAAATCCTGATTTTATAAAATTTATTCATAGAGAAAATAGAGAAGGTTACAAACCTGGTGCTCTAAAAAATGCAATGAGGATAACAAAGGGAGAAATAATAGTTGTTTTTGATGCTGACTGGATTCCAAACAGTTATTTTTTAAAGAAGATTAGCGAACCATTCGCTGACCCAGAAGTAGCAATCGTTCAAACAAGACAAGGTTTCTATAACAAAGATACAAACCTCGTAACAAGATTTGCTGCTTATACACTAATGATATATCACACAATTGTGATGCCGATAAACAACGCAATAAACTGTGTTTTCTTTTGTGGCACAGCCGGTGCATTGCGAAGAAGTGCATTTGATGAAGTAGGTGGATGGAATACTCACAGCATAACTGAAGATTCAGAACTAAGTGTTAATCTATTGCTTAAAGGATATAAAACAAAATACCTTCCTATGGAAACTCCCAGTGAAGTTCCTGATACATTTGAAAGTTTTATCAAACAACAAATGAGATGGTGTTACGGAAACGCGAGAGTTTTTTTCGATAACGCATCAAGAATCTTATTCACAAATAAATTGTCATGGAAACAGAAGCTAATGATAATGTACATAACTTTAGGAAATGTAATTGCTCCAATAGTAGTTATGATGACTTTTTTCGGTTTTAGTGGATGGTTTTTAGGAGATCCTTCTGTATTCCAAGTCAGCGACTTAATAACTTTTCTCTCTAGATTCTTGATTACTGCAGGGTTTATTATTGTAGGAATTATTACATTAAAAAAACAGAAACTTCTCAAAGAATGGACTTACTTAATTTTGTGCGCATTTACTGTTGGATTGGTTCTGGCTGTCAGTAATAGTTTTGCATTTATTAAAGCTGTTTTTAACCAAAAACTTTCATGGTATTGTACACCCAAAATAGATAATGTAGATTCCTTAAAATGAACATTGAGATACTCCCCAATATAATAACATTCTTTTTCTTAATTGTTATCCTATCCTATTACATATTAATTTTTGTGAAAAAACCAAAAGACAAAATACAAACAAATTTCAAAAGCATAAGCATCATTATCCCAGCACATAATGAAGAAAAGTACATAGCAAAGTGTCTTGATTCTGTACTAAACGCAGATTTTGATGGAGATAAACAAATAATTGTAGTCGATGATGGTAGCAAAGACAGTACTTCTGAAATTGTTTCAAAGTATCTTAACAAAGGTGTTGTTCTCATAAAACAACAACACACAGGAAAATCAGCATCCATGAACAAAGCTTTAGAGATTGCCAAAGGAGATGCAATAGCTATAGTTGACGCTGACAGTTACATACAAAAAGATTCTATATTGTATATGATTGATGAACTATCAAGAGAAAATGTTGGAGGGGTCACAGGAACTATAAAAGTAAAAAACAGAAAAAAGTTCATCTGCATCTGGGTCCATATAGAACAATTATATAATTCGCTGATAAGACATCTGTTTTCAAAATTAAATGCAAATATATCCACACCTGGCCCACTTAGCGTTTACAGAAAAAAAGCTCTTGATGATATTCAAGGATTTAGCACAGAAGGTTATTCAGAGGATCTCGACATAACTATCAGATTAATAAGAAAAGGCTACAAAGTTAGGTATGCTGAAAAAGCAGTTTCTGAAACAAATATGCCATACACGTATCGTTGGTTCATGAAACAGAGATTTAGATTTGCAAAAGGTATGTTAAATTTATTCAAAAGACATATTCGTCTTAAGAATAAAAAATTAATTGATATCTACACACTACCACTTTTTGTATTCACATACATACAAGGAGTGATTATGGGTTCTTTCACAATCTATCAAATTGTTAATGGGTACATAAAATACTTTTTGTCTAACGATATTATCTTTAATTTATCAGTTGTTAAATTCCTATTTGAATGGTTATCTATTGTTGGAACAGTGAAATGGATGTACGGAGTTGCAGCAGGAATACATCCTTTAACTGTAGTAGCAGTCATTGGGGTTATTGCTACATTACTGACATACCCCCTTTATTTATTTTCAATACTAAAATTCGACAAAAAACTTGATTTATTTCATATAATTGCATTATTTTTTATGGCACCATTCTGGCTTTTGATAATGGTAATTTATATAATTTCTTTGCCAGAAATGTTCAAAAAGAAGCAGCCGAATGTATGGCTCAAGAACGACTGAATTTATTTATTGCTTTATCTATTTCCGGAAATGGTGAATCCTGCTTGTAATCCTTGAGATTTTCTTTAAATTTAAAAAGATTTTTTTCAAACGATTGTATATCAGAGTAAGTTATCTTTTCAGTATAATCACCATAGCCTGATTCTCTAAGTTTATATGCATTAAAGAATTGTTCGAAATGATTTTCAACAGGAACAGACAGAACAGGTTTTTTCATGTGTAATGCTTCTGATATTACTGTAAATCCACCATTCACAATAACATACTTTGATGAAGCCATATCTTTTATGAATTCTTTTTCGTTAAAATTTTTGAATTCAAGATTTCCTTCTTTCCTTGCTTTTCCCATCCCATATATATTAAAAATTCTATTTGATCTTTTCAAATGAGGGATCATTTTTTTGTTTGATGAAGATGTTTGATACACAACAACGTGTTCTCCTTTAGAAGTTTTTGCATTGATTATTTTTTCTCTTAATATTGGTGGGATAACCTTAATATGTTTTTCATCATTTTTTAAATTAGTAAAATATGTTATGAGCATTAAATCTGGATTCGGGTGAAGAAACCCAAGGGCGAATCCAACATCAAATGGTCTTTTTAATGGGGAAATGTTTGTGTGTGTCATAGACCTTATATTGTCTATATCTACACAAGGAATGCCTATAATTCGTGAAAAATAATGTGAAGTTGATTCATAGTCAGAAATAATTAACTTTGGATTTTTCCGAAAAAGAAGTTTAAGAAAAACTGTCCCATTGTAAAGAAGAAAAAAAGGAAATTTGAGTATGAATGATGCAACTGTTGGGACTTTTGCAAGTTTATTGTTTCTATAAACAAACCTCCCCCCTATAATTCTTTTAACCCTCTTTCCAAACAAGGGTTTAAGATACGTATACGCTTCTCCGTATGCTGTAATCATTACATTATGTTGTTTAAGTATGTGCTTGATAACTACCCCACTCCTAACAGCATGACCTTTTCCTTCCCCGCAAACAGAATAAAGTATCATATTATCTCTTCCTTATTTTTATCATATCCCCTAGAGTCAATCCTTCATTTCCTGAGCCAGAAAAACCTTCATGCTCTTCCTCATGCTGCTCAATAAGATTAATTTTGAAGAATTTTTCAAGAATTCTTGCAGTCTTCATGCTAGGCTCAAATTTTCCTGATTCAATATTATGTATTAACGATTCTTTTAAAGCAGTTTTTTTTGCTACATCTTCCTGTTTTAATTTCATTCTTTCTCTGGCGTTCTTTACCCTAGACGCATAATCATCAACAATAAGAAATAATATTTCTTTTTTCGATTCAATTTTTCTCTGCTCTACAACTTGAACTCTTTTTCTCTCAACTTTCAGTTCAGGACGCGTTTTAAATCTTGTCTTTACTTTCCCAAATTTAGAACAAGCTTCACAAACAACCATTTCAGTGCCTTCTATTTCTGCACGAAACATCTGTCCATCCTTGCCGCACATATCGCACCCCATCTTAAAAATAAGAAATGTCTACTTCTTTATATATCTATTTTTTCCAGAAAAAGCTAATTAGAGAAATCTCATGATTCAGAGTTGGAATACGTCTTTGTATAACATAGTAGATAACTCATCCTTCATATCATCTGGGGCATAAACCTTTATTAATCCAGTAAGTGCAAGTATAAACCTACGTTTTGAACTTTCCGGTGCTGCTTTGAAATTGAAACCATTACTTTCCATTTCATTGAACTTGTTTTTAAACGAATTAGAAGCAATATTGGTTGCACATGTAAGATACTCACCATATCCCTTTAGGTCGTCAGATGATTGTCCCCTCTTCTCAATTTGGTCAAGAATCCTTTTCACATAAGGAGTTTCTCTTTCCCCATTCAGAATCATATCATTTACATCTCTTATGCGACAATTTACAAGAACATATGAAAAAGCAATGTTCAACCATGCTATAAGCCTACCCAAACCGCATATATCTCCCCCATATTTAATAATCTTCTTTTCCGATTCGATTTCTCTAAAATTCCATAAGATATCGCCAATCTCTCCATCTTCATATCTCTTCTGCATATCTCCAGCAAACCGTGATGCAGACACAAACGTGGTAAAAACTACATCTTCTTTTCCAGCCCCTTCTTTAAGTCTTGCAGTTTTTAAAATCATATAAAAATGTTTTTTGCGCAAATTCTCATAATTTTCTAAGTCTTCTGAAGAGTTTTCATAGTTTGTACCATAATCATCCGCAACATATCTAAACTGCCTTATTGCTGTTTCTCCATGAACCATTGCATGAGATGCATCACCTTCTTTTTCAGAACCTTCCATAAGCGCTTTAGCTATGTCTCCTAAATTCTCTTTAAATTTTATCTTGTCTTCAGAGATTTCATTAGGATATACTTCAGTGAAGTACTTTACACCTAATGCATTTATAGTAAAAAGATTACCATAAAACAGCATATAATTTTCTCCAAATGAAAATTTTCCTATCAATCTTTCTGTAAGATTTAATATCTCTTTAGGAGAAGCAATGAGAACAGATTTTAATATTTCTCTATCCTGTAGAACAAACCCTTCAAGTGCACTAATATCCTCCTGCGTACTGTCGTACGGCTCTTTTTTTAATATTTCATAAAGGCCTTCTCTGGATAACGCTGTGCACGTAGTCTCCATACCAAGATGGTAGTACTCAATCATTTATATTAATTATTATAAAGATGCTACAATTTAAGCTTCAATCTGGTTTGAAGTCAACAAATTATTTAAATACTTGTAGAAATAACCTTATTTAATGACAGACGAATCATTTTTACTCGTAAATCTCAAAGAGGACAAAGCTAAAAAACTCGCTCAGGTCCTAAGCAACGATTCCTGTAGGAAAATCCTTGAATTTCTAACTGAAAACAAAGAAGCTACAGAAACTGAAATATCCGAAAAATTAGATATTCCTATCTCAACAGTTCATTATAATCTTCAACATCTTTATAAGGCAAAACTTGTTGAAGTCGACGAATATCACTATAGCAAGAAAGGAAAAGAAGTAAACCACTACAAATTGGCCAATAAATTCATAGTAATCGCTCCACGAGATTCCCCACCTGGATTTATGGAGAAATTAAAGAGCATCCTTCCCTTAGGAATTTTTGCTGTTGTTGGAGCAGGAGCAATAGAGGTGTACAACTGGCTAACCACAACGGGAGAAACTGCTATATTTGCTACCACAAAGGCAATGGATACTGCAAACGAAGAGATGATTATGGCTGCAAGTTCTGAAGCCCCTAGAGCAGCATCTCAACTAGCTGATACAACCATCCAGACAGCATCTTCAGAGCCAAATCTTGCATTATGGTTTTTGGCTGGAAGCGTTTTCATGATATTGATAATGTTGATAATACATATGATAAAGAGAAAATAAGTAAACTTTATAAACCCCTTTTTCTCCTCCCTAAATACAATGGTAAGTAAAAGCGAAAGATTGGAAAAAGGTGAAGTACAAGTTAGAGCAATATTAGAAATGGTTGGCAAGCCTAAAGAGCATATAGAGAAAACTCTTAAAGATTATATCAAAAATATCAAAGAAAATAAAGACTTTGATGTTGAAGAAGATAATGTTGAGAAAGCAATTGAACAGGAAGACCAAAAAGGACTTTTTTCAACATTCGGCGAACTTCAATTTTGGACAAAAAATGTAAATGCACTTATTGGTTTTTGTTTTGATTATATGCCTTCAAGTATAGAAATCATCGAACCTGAGAAGATGATCTTAAATTCTGGCACAATAACTGATATGCTTAATGATATGCAGGCACGTCTCCACCACGTAGATATGTTAGCTAAAAACCTCCATCAGGAAAACCAGGCATTTAATGCCAGTTTAAATTCAATGGTGAGGAACAATATAATGATTTCATTAGCCCAGTCAAAATTGAAAAAAGAACAATTAACCAAATTTGCAGGGATAAAAGAAGAAGATCTGCAAGGATTCCTTGATAAGATGCTTGAAGAAAAAAAGATTACTGAAGAAGATGGTGTATATTCTTTGGTTAGAAATGAAGATGGATGAAGAATTAATAAACAGAGTTGAAGCGGTTCTTTTTTCCTCAGGAAAGAAAGTAACTGTGGAAGATATTCAAAGACTTTGTAGAATAAAAAACGAGAAAGATATAGAAACCGCTATTGCTGAACTAAAAAAAAGACATTGTGATAATACTTCTCTTATGATTGTCGATGAAGGCAGAGCATGGAAGATGACAATAAGGGAAAAATATCTTCATTTCATCAGAAAGATTGTTACAGAAGCTGAACTAAGTAAGACATTGATGGAAACTTTAGCTGTAGTCGCATGGAAAAATCCTGCATTCCAATCTGATATAATAAAAATAAGAACAAACAAAGCTTATGATCATTTAAAACAACTCGAAGAAGCTGGTTTTATTGATTCGGCTAAACACGGAAGAACGAGATTACTAAAGTTATCAAAAAAATTCTACGAATACTTTGATTTGAAAGGCGACAAAGATATAAAAGAGGTTTTTGGAACTATTAAGGAACCTAAACTACCACAAACAAAAATGAGCGATTTTGAAGAAAAAACAGAAATCGAAACGTATGATATCCCGAAAGAAGATGATAACGAAAAAGTAGAGATTGTAGATGAACCTGCTGATGAAATTGAAAAAGAACTGGAGATAATTGAAGATGATTCTGCTTCTGAAATGCCCGAAATGCAAGAACAAGATGAAATACCAAAGCAAAACAACGACACTGGAAAAGAAGAGTAAGCGTTGTGTTTATTGTGGTAAGAATTTTAATGTCAGAGATAATATTATTTAGAAAATCAGAGCGTACAGACGTCTTCTGAAGCCATAATTCGAAAACCTCAAAACCTTGAATTCTACCTTCTCAGGCGCTCTAAAGGCATTTTAAAACCAAAAGGTATATAAAGAAACAGCAATCCCTCCATCATAAAGCAAGGGGTTCTAATGGACGAAGAAATTGAAGAAAAACCAGATGAAAAAATTGTTGAAAGTGTAATTGAAGATGAGATGAAACGGTCTTATTTAGATTATGCTATGTCTGTTATTGTAAGCAGAGCTTTGCCCGATGTAAGGGACGGCCTTAAACCAGTTCATAGAAGAATTCTTTTTGCAATGCATGATATGGGCATGCTGCATAACAAACCATTCAAAAAATCCGCGAGAATTGTTGGAGAAGTTTTGGGTAAGTATCACCCTCATGGTGATTCTTCTGTTTATGAAGCTATGGTTAGGATGGCCCAAGATTTTTCATTACGTTATCCCTTAGTTAAAGGTCAAGGAAATTTTGGATCAGTTGATGGAGATTCTGCGGCGGCAATGAGATATACTGAGGCAAGAATGAATCAATTGTCTGAAGAAATATTGACAGATATTGAAAAAAACACAGTTAAATTTACTAATAACTTTGATGAATCGTTGAAAGAACCAACAGTTCTTCCAGCAAAAGTTCCGAACTTATTAATCAACGGAACAAGTGGTATAGCAGTTGGGATGGCAACAAACATCCCCCCTCACAATATGACTGAAATCTGCGACGGTGTTATAAAATTTATAGAAAATCCTGATATTGATTCTGTACAATTAATGAGCACCATTACAGGTCCTGATTTTCCAACCGGCGGAATTATAGCGACGGCAGGAGGACTTGAAAACGCATACAAATATGGAAGAGGAAAAATAAAAGTCAGATCAAAATACAAGATTGAAGAGAATAAAGGAAGAGAAAGAATAATCGTTAACGAAATTCCATACCAAGTTAACAAAGCTATGTTAGTAGAACAAATAGCAGATCTAGTGAGAGAAAAAAAAATTATAGGCATATCAGATCTAAGAGATGAATCTGACAGAGAAGGTTTAAGAGTTGTAATTGAACTCAAAAAAGACGCACAGTCAGACGTTGTTGTTAACCAATTAATGAAATACTCAAGGATGCAGGTAACTTTTGGTATCAACATGCTTGCTTTGGTAAACAACGAACCAAAAACCTTGGGCTTAAGAAATATGATCTCTTTATTTGTAAAACATAGACAAAGAGTTGTAAGGAGAAGAACTGAATTTGATCTAAAAAAAGCTGAACAAAGATCACATATTCTTGAAGGTTTGATAATAGCTTTAAATAATATAGATGAAATCGTACAAAAAATAAAAAGTTCGAAAGATACTTCCATAGCAACACAAACATTAATGACAGATTATTCCTTGACAGAAATTCAAGCAAAATCAATTCTTGATATGAAATTACAAAAGTTATCTTCATTAGAACAACAAAAATTAAGAGATGAAGAAAAAGAACTGCTTAAATTAATAGAAGAACTAAAATCCATTCTTGCTTCAGAAGAAAAAATTCTTAAAATAATAAAAGATGAAATTGAAGGAATAAAAGAGAAATATGGAGACAAGAGAAGAACTGAAATTGTTTATGAAGAAGATGAAGAGAATGGAGTAGACCTTGAAAATCTTATAGAACAAGAAGATGTTGTCGTTACAATTTCTCACCAGGGTTACATAAAAAGACTTGCAATTGATACATACAGACAGCAAAGAAGAGGAGGAAGGGGTATAATCGGCGCGACAACAAAAGATGAGGATTTCATCGAGCATATTTTCATAGCCAACACTCACACACACATGTTATTTTTTACAGACAATGGTCAGATGCACTGGTTAAAAGTTTACAATATCCCAGAAGCATCAAGACAGAGTAAAGGTAAAGCTATTGTTAATTTGATTGATGTAGCTAAAGATGAAAAACTAACAGCTTTTGTCCCAGTCAGAGAATTCAATCATGGACAATTTTTGTTTATGGCAACTGATAAGGGAATTGTGAAAAAAGTTCCTTTAGAATTATTTTCAAAGCCGAGAAGAGGTGGCATAAGAGCGATTAACCTCGAGGATGATGAGAAATTAATTAACACATTGGTTACAAATGGTAGTGAACAAATTATTCTTGCAACAAAAAAAGGCTTAGCAGCTAAGTTCAACGAAAAAAATGTAAGGGCCATGGGAAGAACCGCTCGCGGTGTTGTGGGAATAAGGCTGAGAAAAGATGACAAAGTAGTTGGGGCAGTTAGAGCTGATGATAATAAAACTTTATTGACAATAACCAAACATGGATTTGGAAAAAGAACTTCAATCAAAGAATACCGTTTAATCAATAGAGGCGGTAAAGGAGTTATAAACATCCAGTGTTCAGAAAGAAATGGTGATGTTGCAGCAATCAAGAATGTTGAAGAGATTGACGACATTCTTCTTATATCGAGAAATGGAATAGTAATAAGGACAAACATCCACAATATTTCTGTCATCGGAAGAAATACTCAAGGTGTCAGGTTAATGAAAATTGGCGAGGGCGACAACGTTGTTGCTGCAGCTAAGATAATAGCTGAACAGGAAGAAGAAAATCTTATCGATAATTCTCCAAAATGAAATGTTTTATTATAACACACAGGGGGATAGAAAACATAGCTTCTAAGGAGATTGAAGATCTTATTAAAGTTAAATCAAAAATAGAAGAAACTGTTGCAATTTTTGACTGTAAAAAAAATGATCTTCACAAACTATGCTACAAAGGACAGACTTTCATAAAAGTTCTTGAATTTATATCTGCAATTGATGTCGACGATGAAATAGAAGAAAAAATAATGCAGGAATTAAAAAATGTAAAAGTCGGGAAAACATTCAGAATAAAATGTAAAAGAATTGGTAAACATAATTTCTCTTCCTCAGATATAGAACAGGAAACAGGAAAACCAATATTTGACAATAACAAAACAAAAGTAGACCTTCATAATCCAGAAACAATAATTTACATTTATGTTTATAATAAAAAATGTTACATCGGTAAAGATCTATCTACTGTTGATTTAAGCAAAAGAGATTACAAAATATTTGTCCATCCAGCCTCTATAAAAGGTACAATCGCAGCAGCCTTAATAAAAGTAGCAGGATTCACAAACAAAAAAGCATTGCTAGATCCTTTTTGCGGTTCAGGAACAATACCTATAGAAGCTGCTTTCTTCGCGGGCAATTTCTCACAAAATTATTTCACAAAAAATAAATTTTTGTTCAAAATAGATTTAAAAGAAGAGAAACCAAAAAAATTGAACATATATGGATATGATATGCATCTTAAACATACATTTGCGGCAAGAAAAAACGCAAAAATAGCAGGCGTGGAAGATTCTATCAAAATAAGTAAATCGGAACTTTCATGGCTTGACACAAAATTGAAGGAAAAAGAAATTGATGTTATCGTTACAGACCCGCCGAGGATGAACAAAAACATTAGGGAAAAAGATTATGCCTCATTTATGAAAGAATTGTTCTATCAATCAAAATACTTGTTGAAAGATAAAGGAAATATAACATTATTAACAAACAGCAGATCACTTGAAATAATGGAAAAAGAAGCAAAAAATCACGATTTTGTTGTGCATGAACTATATGATATTTATTCTGGAGAAGAAGGCTTAATTATAGTCAAGTTTATAAAGGGCAAATAACACCCCTCCTCTTGTAGGGGCGTAGCCAGCCTCCGGAAACGAGGAAAGTCCACCCACTATGGTAGCTATCTGCGAAAGTAGAGTCCTTAAAGGGACGGCAACCACTCAGAAACGAGACCACCTTGATTTAGAATGATGTTGGAGAAGTTTTTGGTAACAAAAATGAGTTAACCCACTGACGTTTTTCAAGGAATGGATGAAACGGTGAGTCCTGGCTTGTGCAAGTCTTAGACGCTTAGTTGAATGCTGGCACAGAGCATCGCAATGAAAGTTTTGTTGTTTGGCTCTGACAGAAGGTGGCTTACGCGTTCCCTACACTTTCTAACTCACAGTTCTGTTCATAGGCACGTAATAATATCCACCTGCACCACCGCATTCAACAGTTGTACAGCAAGATCTAAAATTGTCTAAATCAACACATCCAGAATCATCAAGATAATCTGCAAGGTTTCCCGGACCAAGTATTGTATTGCATTTATCTGATGGACCAACATCATAACATTCTTTTGGATATAGAGGAAGAACTGCAAAGCTGGCAATTGCAAGAATAACGACAAGAACCAGTATAAAAATCAAAAACATCAACTTCCTTTTACTAAAACCTCTTTTCATTCTAGAAATATACGGAAAACTAGTATATATACTTAACGAATTAAATGGAAAATAGTTAACTATTTATATAAAATACATAAC
Organism: uncultured Methanosarcinales archaeon; assembly: GCA_964654165.1. Lineage (GTDB taxonomy): Archaea > Nanobdellota > Nanobdellia > Woesearchaeales > CAZZGN01 > CAZZGN01. Next base: position 17,356 of record CAZZGN010000007.1, read on the forward strand.
CTCAAGCATATGGGACAGGATAAAATAAACATGCCTTCTGGTATCGGTGGATTAGTAAGGTATTTTGACGAATATAAATCTAAGATTGAATTTAAACCTGGCTTCATAATTATCTTGGTCGTTATTGTTATCATAATAATGGCTGTTCTACATACATATGGAAATGCTTGGATGGGAATATAATATGATTCCTGGAATGAATCCTAGACAGATGAAGCAAGCCATGAAAAGAATGGGTGTTCAACAGGAAGAAATTGATGCTGTTGAAGTTATCATAAAGTGCTCTGACAAAGAAATTGTTATTTCCAATCCTCAGGTTTCTAAAATAAATATGATGGGGCAAAAAAATTATCAGATTTCAGGCGAGGAAAGTGAAAGATCTTTAGACAACTCCCCGGAGATATCTGAAGATGATATTGAAACAGTTATGCAACAGGCAGAAGTTTCAAGGGAAGTAGCTGAAAAAGCAATTGAACAGGCTAATTACGATTTAGCTGAAGCTATTATCTCTCTTCAGAAATAATTTTCAATACATTTTTATACATATTCTCCCATAAATATGGCTATGAAAAACCTTTTTGAACAGAAGGCTGAAAAGTATATACACACAGCAGATCATATTCTTACACAAACATATCCCTTAGTAGATAATCCGAAAATCCTACTAGGAGTTATTGATAACTTACACAAAGCAATTATGAATATTATAAGTATGATATTATCACACGAAAGAGCGCATAGAAGAATTCCCCCCTTTCATGATAATGAAGAATCAAAAATCAATGCTTTCAAAAACCACATAACAGACCGCTATCAGATAAACATTGAATATATAACTTTAATAGAGGAAACAAGAGATATATTAGAAAGACATAAAAAAAGTCCAGTTGAGTTTTCAAGAAAAAATAAATTTTTTATTTGTACTGATGATTATAAACTCCGAATGATATCCGTTGAAGAAATGAAAAAGTATATAAGCAAGACAAAAATCTTTTTAATGGAGATAAATAAGATCGTGAACAAGTATGTTTGAAGCCCTTACTAATTCCGTAGAAGAACTCAAAAGAGTCGACCACCTCATATATGTTAGTTTAAAATATACAAGAACTGTAGATGTTATAAGAAGTGTTGTAAATCGTATCATCGAAGCATTTAATGCAATAATTGATGGATTCTTAGAAAAACTTGAAAGCGAAAATAAAATTGAAGAAATACCAATGGCACCTATGGTGAAGGTCCAACACATAAAAGAAAATTGTAAAGACGAAGACCTTCATGAATATTTAGATTTTTATATTTTCCTTCGACAATTATACAGAGCTGACTTTACAAGAAGTGGTGAATTCAGAAAGAATGTCGCAATGACTTCAACTATGTCAGATGGAAAAATAATTGAAGTGAAAATCAATACAGTCCTAGAATATTATGAGAAGACAAAATTATTTGTTCATTACATAAAAGATAATTATGTGGAGAATGATGATGATGAGTAGAGTAATCGGTGTTTTTTCAGCGAAAGGTGGTGTAGGAAAAACAACCACTGCAATAAATTTAGCTTCTGCTTTGAACGAATTTGGAAGAATTGTTGTACTAGTTGATACGGACATAACTTCTCCAAATTTAGGGATGTACCTTGGAAACCACGACATCCCTATTTCACTTCATAAAGTTCTAAAAGGTGAAGCAAACATACACGATGCAGTTTATACACATCATTCAGGACTTCATATAATATTTGGAAGCGTAAATCCTAATGAGGTAGATACTATAGATTACAAGAAGATAAATGATGAGCTTGAAAAACTCAAAGGAAAGTATGAAATAATTCTTATTGATTCTGCACCAGGAAGATTTGAAGAGACAATAAGAGACATGAACTTTATAACTTCTATTGTTGTAATTACCACTCCTGAACTAGTTGCTGTCACGGATGCCTTAAGGACAATAACCATAGCAAAGCAATTTGGAAAAGAGATTTTAGGAGTTGTTTTGACGAGAACAGGCAGCCATGAACATGAAATGACAGAAGAAAACATTTCAACAATGCTAAACACTAAAATATTAGCTTGCATCCCTGAAGATAAAAACATTCCACTTTCGGCAAGAGCATCAAGTCCTGTCGTCCGTACGCATCCTGAATCAGACGCTTCAGTTGCGTACAAAAAACTTGCGGCGAAGTTATTAGGTAGCAGTTATGAGAAAATAGAAAAAAGGGATAATGTGTTTGATTACATGGTAAAAAATTTAGGCTTAAAATGAAAATAAAAGATCCGTTAAAGGTATTAACATCACAACACATGAGAAAAAAACACGTTTATTATGCAAAAGAAAGTCAGAGAATTTTCCATTCTATATCTTTATTTGTTTTGGCTATTGCAAGTTTGATATGTGCATTAATACTAGTCCCATTCTTATTATTTTTTTCCTCAACTACCGTTTATACATTAGTTCTTTTAGTCGGATTATTATTTGGCTTTATATTTAGTTTTATGATAGTAGATTTACAGCACCTAGAACATAGACACCACGTTATATCTGGAATTGTAGTTCCTGTGATTGCTGTTTTCAATATTTTTGTAATGATGTCATTAGCGGAAAAAGTTTCTAATTATTTTATGTTGCAACTAACTCATGATCCATTAGTTGTTGCTACATTTTACTTAATGGGTTTTATTCTACCGTATTTGTTCTTTGGATTGGTTGATTATTTGAAGAATAGATAATCTTTTTATAATAATAACCCCTACCTCATCTTATGGGGGAATTATTCAAAACATTGGATCCGTTAACAGGTTATATAATTCGAACGGCTCTTATTAATCCATTTGTTGTGTCATATCATTCAAATGAAGATGGCACTCCTGACTTTGACAGGCCTTATACATCTTCTGAAGAATTGGTTGAAGTAGCAAAAGAAATTATGTCCTTAATAGATGCAAATTCCAGTTGGATATTTCATACGGATGAAAAGACAATCAAATCCTTGCTTCATGAAGAATACATCACTGAAGAGAAAATAAGATTGCTCTCTGGTTCTTGGTACAGAAAAAGCAACCTCATAAGAGACATTGGAAACTTAAACAATCCAAATCTGATCCCCGACTTGACATATGTATTATTCGAAGACGAATCTCCTACTTGTAGAAAGGAAGCTGCAAAAACATTGAAAAGGATGAATGCTCCTCAAAGTTTACTTGTAAAAGCATTAGAAAAAGAATTTTACAACTCAACGACAGAAAACTATTATTGTAGGCATGAGATGATTGAAAATTTATTGGATTTCAAAGGAATTCATCATTACATTGAACAAGAAATCAAGGATATTATATTCGAAGTTGATAATTTAATATTAGAGGGCTTTCAAAGATATGTAAGAACAAGAATAGACTTGCCTAAGTTATTTGTACACCTGATAAAAACGACAGGTGAAAATCCTAGAATGGCGGAACAATTTGTATTAAAAGGAAGTTATGTTCTAGATTCGTTTGGAGAAGCGGTTGAGCGTTTTTATCTTAATCAAAAAGAATCAATTCTACTAATTCCTTATAATCAACACCAGAGAAATGTTTTGTGAATGAAAGAAATGGGGCGGCGCCCGGGATTTGAACCCGGACCGGGAGATCCACAGTCTCCAATGCTAACCAGGTTACACTAACGCCACCATCATGTTCTCGAGAAGCTAATAACTATTTATAATTCTTTCCATAATCTTTTATTTTCCATATAGAATATAATAAAGAAATTGAAAGATAGGATGTTAGCTTTTAGCTGATATCGTATTTGTTTTGCCGAGGATTTTTTAAAAATGCTCAATCGTAACCTTTATAAACCCCTCAAAACTCCCAGAGCTATTAAGTCCGAGTCTAACGGCGAATAGGACTAGAAGCTTAATTCTAGTCAAAAAATGATAAAAATGGCTGAAGAAAACATAAAATATATTGTGCGTGTTGCTAACACAGATTTAAACGGAAAAAAACAAATTTCAACGGCAATCACCAAAATCAAAGGTATTGGTAAGATGTTCGCTAACGCGATCTGCACTACAATAGAACTTGATTCAACAAAAAAAGCAGGTTTACTAACGGATGCAGAAGTTAAAAAACTTAATGAAATTGTTTCTAATCCTTTAAAATTCAATATCACTGTTTGGATGGCAAATAGAAGAAAAGACTACGAAAGCGGAGAAGACATTCATTTGGTAACAGCGGATTTGGCATATACAAAAGATAATGATATCAAACGCCAAAGAAAAACAAAATCATACGTCGGAATGCGTCATTCTTGGGGTGTACCTGTCAGAGGTCAAAAAACCAAGAGCAACTTTAGAAGAAACAAAGGAAAAGTGCAAGGCGTAAAAAGAAAAACCGGAAAATCAGGTAGAGTATAATGGGAGATCCTAAAAAAGCAAGAAAAAAGTATTCCACACCAAGACATCCTTGGGAAAAAACCAGAATAGATGAGGAAAAAGTTCTTCAAAAAGAATATGGTTTCAAGAACAAGAAAGAGCTTTGGAAAGTTAATTCACTCCTAAAAAATTTTTTCGACAGGGCTAAAAAATATGTTGCAAAAGAAACCCCTCAAACTACAAAAGAAAAGCAACAGCTTGTAGAAAAATTAAAATCATTCAATCTAATAAAAGATGATGCAGCACTGGATCAAATTCTAAGTATTCAATTAAGAGATTTATTGGAAAGACGCCTACAAACTCTAGTGTTTAAAAAGAAACTTTCTCATTCAATGAGCCAAGCAAGACAATTCATCGTCCATGGGCATATTAAAATCGCAGAAAAAACAATAACTGCGCCTTCATATTTAGTTACATTGGAAGAAGAAAATCAAATTAAATTCTCTGAAGCCTCTGCTTTAGCAAATGAAGATCATCCCGAAAGAGTTCTTCCAGAAAGTAAGAAAGGTGAAGCCTAAATGGAAAGAAGAGAAAGAAGAGGCCCGTCAAGACCACCTGAAAATATAAAATGGGGTATTGCGCACATTTATGCTTCTTATAATAATACAATAATTCACATTACTGATATAACAGGCTCTGAGTCAATAACAAGAACCTCAGGCGGTCAAGTTGTAAAATCACATAGAATGGAATCCTCACCAACTGCTGCAATGGCTGCTGCGAAAAAAGCTGCTGAGACAGCAAGAGAGAAAGGTATTGAAGGAATCCATGTAAAGATAAAAGCTCCAGGGGGACATAACGGTCCGCACAACCCAGGTCCTGGCGCACAGGCAGCAATTAGAGCTTTGTCAAGAATGGGTTTAAGAATTGGTATAATCGAAGAAGTCACTCCAGTTCCACACGACACCTGCAGAAAGAAAGGTGGAAGGAGAGGCAGGAGGATTTGAGAATGGAAATCAATGTCTTAGAAAAAAGCAAAGATGGTATGAAAATCAGTTTTATTATGAAAGGTGTTACACTTTCTTATGCAAATGCTCTCAGAAGAGTTTTCATACAGAATATTCCAGTCCTTGCTATTGAAGATGTTGAAATAAGAAAAAACAACTCAATACTCTATGACGAAATGGTTGCCCATAGACTTGGTTTGATTCCTTTATCAACCGACACCAAAACTTATGAACAAGCGCCAGACGAATATGATAATGTTGATGATCTAAACGCAAAACAAAAAGTGTCTATGACACTTAAAGCAAAAGGTCCATGCACAGTTTATGCATCAGATCTTAAGTCAAAAGATCCTGGTGTTAAACCAATTCATCCAAAGACGCCAATTGTGAAACTTCTTGCAGGTCAAGAGATTGAGCTTGAAGCTATTGCAGTTATGAGCGTAGGAAGGATTCATGCAAAATGGTCACCATGTTTGGCATATTACAAAAATAAACCTTCAGTAAAAGTTAAGAAGAAAGTAGAAAACATTAAAGAAGTTATAAGCAAACAGACAGAAAAAATTTTCATACTTAAAAATAATAACCTAATCGTAAATAATGATATCATATTAAAATCAAATCTCGTTGAAGATACTATTGCTCTTTGCAAACCAGAAGGTGCAATAGAACTAACTTACAATGAAGATGAAATTATATTCACAATCGAGTCATGGGGTCAAATAAAGTGCAAAGAGATTGTAATTGAAGGCCTCAATCAGTTAAGCGGGCACTGCGACGAATTCGCAAAGCTATTGAAATAGTGCGAGGGTGTCAGAGTCTGGTCAAATGACTGCGGTTGAGGGCCGTAGGCCTTAGTGGCTGCGCGGGTTCGAATCCCGTCTTCCGCATAAACAAAAAAATGA
>CAZZGN010000008.1:0-1123 GCA_964654165.1 uncultured Methanosarcinales archaeon
GAGTAATCCACGGGCATCAATTTGTCTCTAAAGCAAAAAGAAGTGATAGAGGAAGAGCCGCAAGAAGGCTTGCAGACAAGATATCAATTGCTGTGAAAGTTGATTATTTTAAAGGAAAATTTATCGGGGATAAACTCAAAAAGGAGCTGAAATTATGAAGCAGTACAAGCACTTTAGGGGGGTTTATTGTCTTGATGGGAAAAAGATTTCTTTATTCACAAAAAATCTAGTACCTGGGAAAAGTGTATATAATGAGAAGTTGTTTAAGGATGATTTTGAATATAGAGAATGGAATCACAAGAAAAGTAAATTAGGTGCAGGATTGTTAAAGGGAATCTCTCAAATAGGCGTGAAACCAGGAAGTGTTGTTCTGTATTTGGGTTCAGCCACTGGGACGACAGTTTCACATGTTTCTGACATTATTGGGAATGAAGGTTTTGTCTTTGCTCTTGATTTCGCCCCTCGTGTTTTGAGGGAGTTAGTTTTCTTAGCTGAAGAAAGGAAGAATATTGCTCCTTTGTTAGAAGATGCATTTCATCCTAAACGATATGCAGATAAAATTTCGGCAGTTGATGTTGTTTTTCAGGATATTGCGCAGAGAAATCAAGTTGAAATATTTCTTCGCAATTTAGATATGTTCTTAATCAAAGGTGGATTTGGATTGTTGGCTGTTAAAGCTAGATCTGTAGACGTTACAAAAAAACCTTCTCAAGTGTTTAGAGAAGTTCGAACTGCACTGGAGAAAAAAGTAACAATAGTTGATTACAAAACTTTAGATCCATTTGAGAAAGATCATTGTTTATTTGTTGTTAAGAAATAATCAGTTTCTTCTAATTGAATTGAGATATTCTGATAATGGTTTAGCCATCGTTGGGACCGTAAAAAACGCACGCGAATCATGATTTCTCATATAAACATGTCTCATGTCGTCAAATATAACTATCGCAACTCTGTTGACTGGGTCTTGCATTCCCTCTGAATCATATCTTACAGAAACTCCATCCTCATTCATTACCTTTAATTCTGCTAAGGTTAAGAATGTTTTCAATTTTCCCTTTTCTAAATATGGTTTATCATTCATTTTTACTACTGGTTGATAATATCTCTTTATAAATGTTTCTAT
>CAZZGN010000008.1:1133-22855 GCA_964654165.1 uncultured Methanosarcinales archaeon
GGCGGTTAAAGAAGGAAATATGGAGGCAGTTCGTTTAGTTAAAACCATAAATAATTTATATGCATAAGACTAAGAAACTCGTATGATAGCTAAATTGTTTAAATTCATATTATTATTACCGTTTAAAATAATCTTCTTTCCGTTTAAAATGATTAGAAATATGTTCTCAACGAGACAGCAAAGAGAATATAGAAGGATGAAAGGTAGTCTCTCTGGAAACATAGACAAGATGAAGGGCAAACTCAATGATGAAAAATTGTCAGAGAAGGATAGAAAGACATTAAGTAATAATATTGAGAAAACAGAAGGGAATCTAGGAAATTTAAGGAAATGGAGAAGAAGCTCTAGGAGATTAGAGAGCGATCCAGACAATATGAATCAATTCAGACGAGCTAAAAGATTTGAGAAAAGGCTAAGGAAAGATGGGGGAAATGTTCGTTAGATTCGAGCGAAACATTTAAATATGTATAATTCAAGTAATATAAAAAAAGAGGGATACTATGGAGAATAATGACGAATATGAGTTATTACCTCACAAGGAGATAATAGAATTAAGAAGAGAACTTGAGAGGCTAAAGAAGAATCCTTTAGGCAAGGGCAGAACTGCTGACAACCTTCTTGATGCTATAACCATTCTTAATGAAAGCATAAATTCTCTGATTTATACATTCCAACATGCAACAGATTCTCTAAAAGAGGAACAAACATCAAAAAAAGAAGAGACTGATTTGCATCCCCTTATCACAAAGATGAATCAGCTTATAGAGCAAAATAAAGAATTAGCAGAAGGTATTGTTTCTGTTGCGGAAATGATGAAGAAAGAAAGGAAAGAAATTCGTGTGTTTGAGGACAGAATACAGCCTTTTACAAAGAGATATGAACAAAAGCCTCAACCAATCACCCCTACACCAGTGTTTGGTCAGGAAATGACTCCTCCTCCTGGAAACCCTAATCCCATGCCAAATTTTCCACAATCATCACCTTTTGGAAATATCCCTGCTTCAAGTCCACCACCTTTTGGAAATACTGATATTCCTAGTCCTCTACCTGAGTTAAGTGCACCTACTAGGACACCTAAGCTAGATGTAGATCCTATATCTGGTATAGGAATGCCTCCTCCGCCTGATATAGAAAATAAAAAGAAGGGATTTCTTTCATTTGGAAAATGAATCTAAAATTTTCAAGATATGATGTATCTAAACTAGTTTTTGCTTTGTCGGATGCAAGTAAAAATGTTAAGAGAGCTAAAAAGACTCATGTTAATTTCTCTAACAAATTAGATTCACCAAAAGTTATGAAGGTAGGCATAGAAAGAGAAAAAGGATGGTTATATTTCATAGACAAAGAAGGTGATATTTCCAGATCAAGAATATCTACAGGAAAGAAAAAAGTCAAAAAAACAACTGAAGTGAAAAAATTAAAAGACAGCAACGCAGAAATCATAAAAAAACTTGTAGATCATATTATAAAACTTGAAAAAAGACATAGTATGATTGCCAGAGGCAAGAATGAAAAGATACACACCAAGCTTGAGAAAAAAATAAAAGATCTTAAAGTGAAATTAAAAAAATTATCTAAATAACACTATTGTATTTCCCTTCATTTCTATAATTTCTGATACTGTTTTCTTTGAGATTTCGTCTGCACATGATTTCTTGTTGTTGTTTTCAGTAAAAGAACGAAGCAGTTTAATCTTGATTAGGTGTTTCTTTTTTAGATGTCTCTTTATTTCTTCTATAACATTATCTGTTACACCCTGTTTTCCTATCCTAAGGATAGGTTCTAAAGTTTTCGCTTTTTTCTTCATCTCTTGCTTTTCCATCTTTCTATCCTCTTGTGATGACCTAAATAGATATGTTTATTTAATTCTTCAATATGCTTAACTTTGGTTTTTACTAATGAACTAAAATCTTTGTGAAACTCTTCAAGCAGGAGAGAAGCATGTATGCCTCCAAGCAAATGCGGCATAATCACATAATCAGCACCAAGAGTGTAAAGATTAAGAGCCTCTTCGACAGAATACGCTGTCACAATTAGTGTGCATTTCTTATTTTGTGATCTTGTTTTGAGAACAAGGTATTTTGTATTTTCCTGATCAGGAATTGTAGATATAACAATTTTCGCATGCTCTATGTTTAAACGCTCTATTATTTCTTCATCACCTATATCGCCATAAATACAATGTATTTTTTCTTTTATTAATTTATGAATGACTTCCGGATTAAAATCAACAATAAGAAAATTTTTCTTTAACTTTTTCAATGTCCCAAAAATATTGAAACCTATTCTGTCAAAACCCACAACCAATACTTCGTTTTTTACTTTGTCAGGCATATATTCAAGATGTTTCTTCTTTGGAGAAATCTTCTCTGCAAAGCTAAGGATATTCTGTATCTTTTTGTATACAAAGTTATTATACTTCATTCCATATGATGTAGTGACCATAGTAACGAGAACTAACATCACCGCTAAAGAAAGAAATTCATTGCTCACCAGACCAAATAATAACCCAGTAGCGACTATTATTAATGAAAATTCAGAAGTTTGTGCTAGTGAAGTGGCTGTTTCAAATGATGTCTTCTTTGTATATCCAAATAATAATGTAATAAAAAATGTTATTATTGGTTTAATGACTAGTATCAATCCAAGCAATATCAACAAAGGAATCAGGAGAAAACTTAATGAAGAGTTTGTTAATTGTATTCCCAAAGATACAAAAAATAAAGTCGCAAAGAAATCTCTTAATGATCTTACCTTGCCAATTACTTCATATGTATATGGCATCGACGCTAAACCTATGCCTGCAATAAATGCTCCCATTGCTATTGAAAACCCTGGCTCTATCATTGCTATGAAGCTTACTGTCAATGAGATTCCCAATAGGTTGAAGAAGTGTACAAGTAAAGTTCCGAAATACTGGAATAAAAATGCGAAAAAGAAACACGATGATAATGAAATAAGAAATAAGAGCTCTTGTGTTTTTGCTGCAAAACGGAATAATGGCTGGAAGAAAAATTTGTTCATGAAATATGAAAGTAAAAGTAGTAATATTGTTTTTGATATAGCTATAACGAGGAAAAGTATATTAAAATCACTTATTGTGTTTAAAGATGATAATGCTAAAATAGCAAAAAAGTCTTCAACTAGTAAAAAACCTATGATTATTTTTCCATGAAGTGTATCTAGTTCGGATTTATCCGATAATAATTTTACAACAACCAATGTGCTGCTGAAACTGACAATCATCCCAATGAAAATAGATTCTATATTCCCAAAGCCTAATCCCTTCCCTATGAAAAATCCAAGAAGGAATAATATAATTATCTGGATTGTCGCCCCAACAGACGCTACTATCCCTATGTCTTTAAGTTTTTTGAAATCTAATTCTAAACCAACTACGAATAATAAGAACGCTATACCTATCTCAGCAAGCTCCAATACAGCTGTTGTATCTTTAATTATTCCCAGTACTGGACCTAAAAGTATACCTGCAAGAACATAACCCGGAATTAAGGGCTGTTTGAGATATTTTGTTAAATAAGAGAGAAAAGTAGCAACTATTATTAGCACACCTATCTCAAAAAAAATATTAGTCATATATTACCCCTTTTTAGAGTTTTTAGAGAATAGGTATTTATAAAATTATTGGTTATATCTTATGGACCTATAGCTTGAGGAGCACCTGCTGCTGCATCTGTCTGAGCTATATTGAACCTAATATTTTGATTTTTATCGTTTTCTAACTTCTTCATCCTTTTTGCATATTCCATTTCAAAATATACATCTAATGGCACACCCAAATACGCAGAACTTTCAGCGTCGTAGAAATCCTCTTCTTTAACTTTTTGTGTCCATCTGAAGCCTCCTCCATCTTTTGAGTTCTTCTTGAATGCTGATTTTGTGATTTCTTCAGGTTCTATTATTCTTGGCATGCCGTCTACTGATGCTGAACCACCTACAACGTACAATATTTTTACCCCCCTTTCTTGTGCCATATTGTTTACACTTTCAACTTCTGTATAAAATTTATCTGGCGAAGAACCGTCATAGTCCAAATGTACAAGAAGTTGATTATCTTCTCCTTCTTTGAACACATTTGCTTCAAATGCACTATCTATTGATGCACTTGCCGTAGCAAATGCTGATTCTTGCTGATCCAAGGTTTGATCATTTATACCTCCTAATTCATCTTTAATATACCTCTTAAATTTGTAAATGTTTTCGGTTTCACTAAGAGTTTGTGTAATTCTTTCAATATTCTCACTATCCGCCTTATTTATTGCTGAGATTGCATTCTCATCTGAATAAACTCCTAAGCCATATGATTTTGGATTCTTACCTGAAGTAAGAACTCCGAAACTTGTTAAAGCAGTCATAATATCTGTTTTGGTGCTACTGCCACTTATATCAAAAGACATTGCAGTATTGTATTCTTTTAGGAGACTTGAATATGGATCTGATGTTACAGTTATTTGACGATCACTTTCTGTTTCTATTAACATTGTAGCTGCAGCAACTCCAGCACTTCTAAATCCATTTCTAGTGTTCATACCATATTTGTTGTCAGTCATCCCTATCAAATCAGGGAACGGACCACCAATACTTTTGAAAGCATCCTGCACCATTGCAACCGTCGCTTCGTTTTCAATTGTTGGATTATCATCAACGTAAGTTGTTACACCTTGTATTGAATTATACATAAGCTCTGCATTTTCGATTGTAACAACACTTTCATATTTGTTTTTAGCAGCTTCTATTATTCTTTCAGGTGAATCAAACATTTCAGCAAGTGTTCTTTCTGATGTCGTTGTTACACCATTTTCTTCATGTTTAACTAATGCTTTAGCACCACCCAAATCATCTGCTACGACCTCTTGAAGTACCACATTTTCATATCCAGGAATTGGATTGTTTTTTGAATCTACTGCCCCTTCTTCAGTTATGTATGCCCTTAATCCTGTGTCTTCTACGACTGATAACCTCTCTTGAAGTAAGTCCTCTCCTTCAGGGAATGGGTTAACAGTTTCTACTGTTATTGGAACTAACCTACTTTCAGATGTTCCCGATATCTCTTGAATATCATATTTTAGTTTAATTTGATATTTTTCCTCCAATGATGGAACTAAAGTGTTAGTTATAAAATCATAAATATCTTGGTTTTCTTCTCTACTGAGTAAATAGATATCTTCTCTTACAATATTTTCTATTTTGGATTGATCATACTTTGTCAAGAATGCTAATTCTTCCCCTATAGCTTCAGCAAAAGCATCTACTTCTTCAGTAGAAAGACCGTTGTTGCTATCGTGATGAATTGCCATCTTTTCTGAAAATAGTTCATGAGAATTTATGACTTCATTCTGCCAGATTATTGGATAGAATGAATTACGATTTGAAGCAAGTCTGATATCTTTTGTACTTGTTGATATAACTCCTGTGTTTTCTGCAAGTACTATACATCGTTCTCCTTCTTTACATGGATAATCACGCCAACTTCCTTTTTTTGCATGCCAGTAATCAATTTGGGGATTATCATCAATGTAAAAATTTAGTTCCGAACTTCCTGAATCAACCTTTAGATCTCCTTTATCAGAGTTGTACTCCACTTTAGATTCTTCCCTTAAAAGGAAGCCATTATCATATACAACCACATTCCCATAGAGTTTATGTTTTCTTGAACCTTCACTTAGTATTACTTCTCTGCCAGAAGTTTCAACTACACCATCAGTAATCGAAATGTCAAAGCCAAAATAGTTTTTACGAGTATATCCTTTTTCAAATTTTAAGTAATAGGAATAATGAGAACTGCTCTTCATCTTATTACTTTTATCCACATCACCTCCACTTGAAAATATCCTATCCCCGATATGAATTTGTGAGAAATCATCTACAGAAATTTTTATGTTTTTTACACCTGTTAAATCAACACCTCCTTTTGACGTCATCGCTTTTTTTATGTACATTGTTTTTATGCCTTCTTCATCATATGCAATATCTATTTCTCCAGAACAAAACGAACCGTAATTTTCAGAAACAACGCAACCATCTTCTTTTATTTTCGCAGGTGAAATTTGATTGAGATTGAAAGTTCCACCTTTCAATATAGTTATATAACCATCAGGAGAATATTTAAATATTTTAGCAGTAGAATCTCCTTCACTTCTTTCAAATTTAATATTAGGGTATTTTTCCCCCATAAATTTGTCAAGAACATTTGGATTTTCATTTATAATCTTTAACCCATTATATGAATCTAACCTTGCTTCAAATTGCTTAAGAATTGTATCTGAATCAAGAAGTGAAGGGTCTTTAGCTAATGCCCTTGCTAGGTCTTTGTCTTTTATTGCAGAAGGTATTTCTCCATTTTCTTTTATTGCTTTTGCAAGAGCCCCATCATTTATAAATTCCATACGGTCTGCACGGATTTTACCGTCTTGTATCGCTGTTATGAGATCTTCGCCTTCTAAAGTCGAAAGATATTGTTCGTTATCCCATTTACAAGTACTATAATCATCATCTCCTGCTTCGCAAGCGAAAGCTATGTTTATCGAAAGTATTAAGATTGATACTATAAGTACCATCTTTATGTGTTTAGCGATCATGGATTCAACCTCGTGTTGAATATAAAATTTTCAGTACCCCTATTTTCTTTAAATACCATCTCAAGTACAAAAGAACCATCTTCAAGAGGGATAATTTCATACTGTATCTGGTCTGTATTTAAAATTAAATTTATTTCATCAACGTGAAGCATGCCGTCATAATCATTAAGATGATCCTCTGATATAAATTTAGATAATGTGACTGCTTTCCCAAGAGGAATTTCTACAGACGCAGAAAATCTTTCTATTGAATTAATCATTCCGTCTTTTTTTATTTCAACTGGCATCTGCATATGAACGATAATGTTTGTGTTTGAGATTGTAGATTCAACAAAAGGCGGATCGACATCAACTTCATATCCTTGTACTGTAAATGGTTCAAAATCAACACAGAGGAATATGTTTTCCTTCACATATTTAGAAACCTCTTTTGAAACTTTCTCCAGAGATATTGATGTATCATCTCTCCCGTCAAGAGATAGACGTATTCCATAAGGATTAGCATCTGATGTTGGTGTATTTGTAGTGCCACCTTTATATGCCAATAAATATGAAGCGTCTAGTAATGTATCTTCTAAACAAGATGTGACATAATTTTTTACTTCAATTGAACCCCTGTCATCTATGTTTTCTTCAATGACTACATTATCTGCATTATTTAAACTTAAGAACACTCCTGCAATAAGAATTATGACTACCCCCAATACAATAAAGAATGTAATCTGAGATTTCTTACTCATATATGGTTTTTAAGATATAGAATATATAAATCTAATGGTCAGATATGGATATCCCTCCACTAGGGAGCATCCTTATTATTTCGTCTATTTTGCCGTTAATTTGTTTTTTTATTAATTTTGCTATATCTGATGATTTTTTGTCTCCTGGAAGGATTATTATGAATTTGTTTGTTTGGGATTTTATTGCTTCTATTGGACCAGCTATGATTTTACCGTCTTTATTTGCTATAGCTAATTTTACTTCAGGTTTTATGTAAGTTGTTTTTCCTCTTACCATAAAGCTCCCTTTAGCCATGAATTCTCCTGTATTTGCTTCTTTGCTAACTTGTTCTGGTTTTACATAGAAAACGTCTAAGGTTGCTAATCCATTTTTCCAAGCTCTTGAATATGAAGCTGTTGCAATAGCAGTTTCGTTAAGAGTTATTTCCGTTGGTTTTTTGTTATCTGTTTTTATTACGAAGAATGGTGAGCCTGCCATGTCTGTATGAAATACGATGTCATCTTTATCTGTGTATTTTTTTATTACAATTTCGTTTGTTGTTGCATCCCTGCCACCAATACATAGAAAACCTTCACTGCTAATAAACCATCTAAATTTTTCATACCATTCAAGCTTTTGCTTCTTTGTTATTGTTACTTCTGTTTTTTCGTGTGTTTTTTCTGTTTCTTTTAATTTATTTTTTGAGATTTCTAAAGCTTTTTTTGCTCCTTCTAGTTTTTTCTTTTGTTTTTTTGCTTTGTCAAAGTATATTGAAGCATTTTCTTCTACAGATTTATTGTAATGTAAATTGATTTTCATGAATATATGTGAATATGGTTGATTTATATAATTATTGGATGGGTTTTATAAATAGAAAAACTATACCTCCTCTTAATGAATGAGAAAATAGATATAATGGAAATTGGAAAAAGGATAGAAATTTCCATGAAGACAGAATCCACCACTATTTGTGGTATAGCATCGGCCGAATTAAATGATGGCAGACTTCTGATTGGAGGATTGAATAACCTCCGAAGTAAAGCAGTTTCTGGAAGTGATGTATTTGATTCGATTATCGAACATTTCGGATGGGAAAATATAATCATGATTAGGGGCAGATGGACTAGCCATTACCAAGCTGAAAATCTCATTACATATAATTATTTACTAGCGCAAGGATATCCAAAGGATATAGCTGCATTGAATACGTTCACTGGAAAGATGAGCAGAAAGTATGGATTTGATAAAATTGAATTTGTTGAAGAAACTTCTAAAGAGATTGAAGTATTGGGTAAAAAACAGGATATTTACACAATTATTGAAGTAAATTTTGCAAGGTAATGTACTCTAATAACTCAAAAAAGGTTAAATATATAAATCACTGTTAATTATTCACTATAAAATGGCATCAGATGAAGAAACGGCAACAATTTCTGAAGTTGAAAAAAAACCTCCTGAAGTTGAAGAAAAAAAACAAGAACCAGTGATACCGAAAAATTTCTCTGTCGATGAGATTGTAGAGAAAGTTAAAAGTGAAACTGTAAAAACCATCCTATTCTCAACAGACACATTTAACCATAAAACTGGACCAAATAAATTGAGTTATGAAACAATGCAAGGGATCATAGAAGATACTTTCCTTACAATTGGTAATGTTGATTTCACTTATAATCCAAAAAAAGACCTTTATACATTTGAACGTGAAAATGAGGGTGGTTACGGTGGAAAGCATTTTAGTATAAGGTTTTTGACACCTAAACAGGTAAAAAGAAACCAACTAATAACAAGATTGATAACTGGAAAAGTTATTAGTCTTGCTATTGTAGTTGGGTACATTTTTGGAGCACCACCTGCAACTGAGTATGTTTGTGGCATGACTCAACAAAATAATGGAAAAGATATATCTGTACAAAAAGCTCAAGCCATATCTGATTATATCAAGAATAACAAAACCTTAAGTATAATCGGCCTGCCTATTCAGAAGGGAGTAGATAATTATATAAAATCTGTTACAAATAAATAATTTTTACTTATTCTTTTTTTTATTGTTGTATATCTCACTACAGCTCTTTTTTATGTATAAAATCATCCTTTGTATTGTTTGGTGATCACAATGGATGATAATGAAACTGAAAAAAAATCTCCTAAAAAACAAAAAAAATCTGGAAAAATAAAAACAATTGGTGTAGCAGCTCTTATAATAGCAGGAGCTTATTTTGCTGATAAATATGATGTTGTAAATTATATTGGTGATTTAACAACAAGAGCATATAATAAAGCTGAAACTGAAACTGTAGATTTCTTTACACAAGACCCAGGTGAAATGGCTCAAAAATTCAACAAAAAAACATTGGAATGGACTGTTGAGGGAAAAGATTTAAGCGATTTTACTAAAGACTTCGAAGATGCTGCATATGTTGGTTTGAACAATATTCCTTATTCTTCAAGAATTGGTGTTGTTGGCAATGTTGTCAAGGACCTAGATACAAATGAAAGAAGTGATTTTTTGGAATATGTTGTGTCAAATGCACTAAATGATACAATAAATAGGGATTCCTTCATTGAGAATATCAATGATGAACTTAATAAAATTGGTTATGAAGTAAAAGAAAAAGAAGAAGAGAAAAAGTTGCAAGAATATTGGGATGATACTAAAGATTTCATTAAAGAAAGTTCAAAGAAGTTGAAGCAAAAGATTTTAGGTGAGCCAATAACAAGCGCCGATACATTAAAAGAAATTCTATCAGATTATATAGCTGAAAAATTTCTTGAGCTCGATGATTCCACAAGATATGAAGTATTAGAGAAATATGTGACCGAAGGATTAGGGATGCGGGGTGTAAACGATCCGATGATAAAAGAGATGTATATCAATATGAACACAGAAGCTCTCTTCAAGAAGGATAAAGAAGGATTAAAACCATTTATAGGAAGATACATTGAAAGTATCACAGAGGACCATAAATGGGCAGATTAAAAGGTCTTTGGAACGTTGCCCTTTGGATTAAAGGTTCTGCTTTAGCTGCACTTGTTGGAGGTTATTTAGTATATACAAATTATAACACAGTAAGAGATGCCGAATATAATTACTTCGACAGAAAACAACCCACTGAAACAGGTTTTCATCATGATCCACCAAATGTAACAACAGAATGGGAAACAAACAAAGATGGAAAAATTGAAACATATCTTGTGTACAAGGACAATGAGAATTTAGTAAAGAAAAAAATTCCTATTCTTGATGATCTTCTCCCCGACAATAACACAATATACAATGTTTTGTGGGAAAGACTGCCACAAACGGTTGTTAAAGAGGACAAGAGTTTAGATTATCTAATGTTAGGGAGGGCAGAGCTTGAGCATGGAATAAAACCTAGTAATGAAGAACTTGATAATATCATAAAGCAAACAGAAGCTATTCAGAATTATGCATTAAATATGAGGCATGGAAAATGATGACTTCTTCAAAAGATGATATTGTTGATGTTGTTGGGAAATTCATCGTGGATATAAAATCAATGCCAGAAGATGTTAAAAAAAATATAATCAAGAAATATGTAGAGGATTCTCTTGAAGGCCAGTTAGAAGAATATGATGGGGAAAAAGTGAAAAAAATCATAAACGATACAAGTGATCAAATATTGAGGATGGATAATGAGGATATAGAAGCAATAATCAGGTTTTATCATAAAAAAATGAAAGATGAAAGATGACACCAAACAAGGAAACTGGAACAAAATTCGAGGTTTGGTTAGAATTATTGCTCAAAAGACAAAACTACCAAAATGTTCTTAGGAATATAGAGTTTCATCAAAGTCGTTATCTCTACAGACAAGTTGATCTGATTTACACCCTTAACAGTGATCTTGTTATTGTAGAAGCAAAATACTCTTCAAATGGTCCTATAAAGAATAAATTTAGAAATGGACCTATAGAACGAAAGACAAGAAATGGACCAATCCATCTAAATAATCTTATTGATCAAGTTATGGAAAGACAATATTTTGTTGGTGGAAACAAATCAGTCATCGTTACAAACAGCTATTTTCATGATAATCTCATCAACGCTGCAAAGAAGTATAACGAAATTTTTCTTATTGATGGTCAAGATTTAACAAAAATGTGGAAAAAGTTGAAAGGTCATGGTTCAATCAATAATTCAATAAAAAATACGAGGATTACAGAAGGAGATTCTAAAGCCGATAAAGTTTCTTTAGAAATGTTGTACAAATGACCACAGCGCTTTTTTATATTCATCAGTGACTAACTAAAATGTAGGTCGTCAAAGACGATTATGTGATTAATGTGATTTAGCGAGAGCTATGGAGGGACAAAAATGGGATTAATAAAAAATATTATTGTGGGTACCTTATTGGTTGGCGGAAGTTATCTGGTGGGTAATTATATCGGACATAAAGCAGAGAAGAAGCATTATGAAAGTAAGGATTTCAAAACAGAGATTGTTGGTGAAAATTCTATTGCAACAGTAAACAAGACTACAAAAGATACAGTTATGATGAATTTTCTTGATGATATGGTGACTGTAAGTTATCAAGACAACAAAATAGGTATGTTTTCTAAAACACAGCAAGATGGTAATACTATCTACAAAATGGAACCGATAACTAATGGCATGGGTCAAACACAACAAAACAAAGTGGGTAGTGTTGGTATCATAGAGGCTGGAAAGAACACGTACAAAGCAATGAAAGAAAAATATCTGAACTAGGTGAAAGAGATGACAGATTTCGACCTAGATGGAAAAGAAGGCCCCTCTAAAAAGGAACTTTTCAATGGGGCAAATCCTTCAGAAAATGAACACAAGGTGAACAATATGACAAAAAATCAAAATGAAACAAAAACTGATCAAAAAAAAACTGTTGATAAAAATGAATCAATGAAAAACGTTTCAGATATGTATGAGAGATGGAAAGAAAGGAAAGAAAATGGTCCATTAGGAGAGAAAGCTATGGACATAGTGGGACAATGGCAAGAAGTAGAAAGAATGTACATGTTTCTCTTCGACAACCATGATTTATCTTCTTTAACAGAAAGTGAAAAAGATAAAGTGGAGGAAAAAATTGACAAAAAGATAGATCTCTACAATGTTGTACAGAAATATACATTTAATCTTGTGGACCCTTACAAAATAGAGGTAAAACAAAAGATAAAACAATCACAGGTTATGTACAGTGGTCTTGAGAAAAGTCTTAAAGGTTTTGAGATAGAACTCAATGGTAGAACAACAAGATTAACAAACACATCATTCTATAAGGACTTACTTCAAAGTCTCCCTGAATCAATGAGGGAACATAGCGAATTAGGTTTGCTTGTGGATAAACTACAGATGTATGCTGGAGATAATAGGAAAGGTAAAGGTCTAAAAGCAGAAGAAAGAGACTTGGAAAGTGATTTAATCTTCTTAGATAATTTCTACCAAGGAATTGAAAGTGTTATGACGCAGATTAGTGAGAACATAGACACAACAAAAGCTGAAATAAGGAGTATAAACAGCCTATTGGAAGATGAACCTGGAAATAATGAACTTCTGGGAAAGAGAGCCGAATTAAGTGGTATGCTTAACAGTTTCAAGGATGATCTTTTTAAGTATACAGTGGCGCATGAACAAACTTTCGAAGAACTTGATGAGAAAACATCTGACTATGAAATCATATCTGAAGATGTCCAGGCTTTGAGCAGTATGGTTGATGCAACAAAAGAATCTCTAAAAGATTTGAAATCAGGCATAAAAAGAATGGACAGATATGTTAATGGTAAATCAAAAGTTGTCGCATATTCTGGCCACATAGTAATGGTGAAAAGAGCAGCAACTAGGGGTCTCAAATTGAAAGGTGCGGGATACATGGCTCAGACCTTAATGGCTAAACAATTGAAAGGTATAGCTGATACAGGCTACACTGGTCATGATATGTCTACAAGTACGAATGAAGCATACAAAGAAGTTAAGACTGCATTTGAGAACAATAAAAAAGAAAGGGTCGACAGAGTAATGACAAAAGTTAGACAAAACATGTATAATTAATTTTTTTTATTTTTTTAAAATGAAACAAGCCTATGTTATTGAGGAAAAGAACCTAAATAAAAATGCTCAACTTAGTGAAATCAAGTACAAAACCTTATTTGATTCATTAGATTATAGAGTAAATAATAAGGTGAACGAGGATTTCAAAAGAAGTGAAATATCTAGTGTTGTGAATGCTTCGAGTAAATATTTTACAAAGGCATTTCAATCTGTTAATGATATTTTGGATTCTGAAGTTGGTAATTCAAAGCAAAAGCAAAAGATTCTAACTTATTATAGTGCGTATATTGCATCATGCGCGACTGTTAAGGAACTTGAAAATATACGTAATGGAGATCAAAATTTTACAAACATAAGTATGAGAAAAAATGTTGAAGAACCTAAAGTTAATTCTAATGAGACTGATTATTCCCTACTAAAAAATTCTCTTGAAGGTCTTGTGGATAGGTTAGCCGATAATGGTATTGATTCATTAAGTACAGCAGTTGATTACATGGCTAGTTTAGGAAATCAAATATCAAAAAATTTACTGAAAGTTGTTGATAAATCAACATTTGAAGAACTTTCTAATATAAAATGGACTGTAGGCCCATATGTTGTAGAGGGGATTAAGGTAAGATACTCTAGAAGAGATTCCAGAGATAAACAGACTGTAGACCAAAGAGAAAAAGATGATTTTTACACACCTTTGACATATTTACATATTCCTGAGGAGAAAAGATTACCTAAAGAAAGAATTGTGGGGGATCAAGAGATAATAACAGACCTTGAAAGAGCTGTAAAATGTCTCTTCTTATATAATTCATCCTTCCAAAAAAATCCTGCTAAATCAGAAGGGGTTTTCCAGAATAAAATATTACTGCAAGGAAAAGCAGGAGAAGGAAAAGGTGTTGTCTCTTTTTACGCAATAGATTATGCAGAAAGATTTGCAAAAGAACTTGGAGTAGATCTTATTGTCACAAATTTCAACATCGATTCAAGTTATGAAGATGGTAAAATCAAAAAATTGAAAAGCCAATTAAAACAGATATCAGAAAACAATCAAATATATTTAATTTTTGAAGATGAGATAGATGGCCTTATGATGAATGAACAGGGTGGTCGTCAAAAAAAATCTGACCTTCAAGTTGTTCAAGAGTTCAATAAATTTATGGATGGACAATATTTAGATAAAGGCAATTATCTTCTTATAGGGAATGTAAATAATCAATTTAATCTTAGGAAATCGAATAGGAGAAGATTCAGGACGATAAACTGGGAAGGAGCTGTAACCCCTAAACAGAAAGCAGATCTTTTCAAATATAAACTTGAAAAAGGTATGCAAGCAGGTTACGTTTCCTTGAATGGAAATGAACTTGCAAAATTAGGACAGATGGCCTTTGATTATGATTTCAGCGGAAGTGACATAACACAAATCTCTGAAAGGCTGATGAGTGATTCGTTTAAATGGGATTCTTTAGGAGATGTCTATGAAGCAAAGAATGACTTTGAAAAGCAGAAGAATATCATCAGAACCTTACATGAAGATGTTAATTTTGGTAAGATTGGAAATTTAGTTGAAGATTTCAGAAAAAATCAGATTAAGGCAAAGGAGGATTCAATAAGTTTTGAAAAAGAATGATAAACAGAGAAGAAATCAATGGAAAAGATCTTTTTGACAGTGTTTTAGGTATTTATTTCAATAAGCCCGAGACAGAAGTAGTTGAAGAAGTAAAAATAAAAAAAATATTCAATGAAAAACCTAAAGTTAAATCAAATCCTTTCTATGAGGGTGTTAAGATTAAGGAACCACTACGTGAAGAACCTCAACACATTTTTAATCATTCTGAATTAGATGAACATTCAATAACAAAATATATGAAAAGATGTAATATAGTCGGAGAAGAAGCCCTTGGAACACTCATAACTGTTTTATTGGCTGATAAGAACCATATAATCTTAGAAGGGATGTCTGGAACTGGAAAGACATACATAATGGACGGAATATTAAAGCTCTTTGATCCACTAGGGATATATGAGATACAATTGACATCTAAACAGGCATTATGGCAACAAACTGAAGAAATAAACTCCAACCAATATATTTATATTCCTGAACTTCAAAAGGCCGTGGCAGATAAATCTAATAGAAGCTCTAGCATAATAGAATTTCTAAAAAACATAACTGAAGGAAAAGATGCTAAGAGAATTGTTACAAATTCCACAAGAGATGGGATAGATAGTTATGTTATAGAGAAAGGAAAAACGATAGTCTCGACAATTGCAAAGGAGAATGACTTCAAATATGACAGAGAAACACAAAGGAGATTTGTAATTCTTGAGACAGATAATTCATTGGAGCATATAGACAACATAATCAATAATGTCGTCAGAAAGAATATTGAACTTGATCTTAGTCTCAAGGATGAAACAATTGCGAAAAACCTTATGGAAAGAGTACAATACGTTGCGCAATTAAAGGAAGTTTACGTTTTGAACCCGTTTTTAAATTATTTCAAGAACATGTTCCCTGTTGTCGAGAAGACACAGTCATATCTCAATCATTACATAAATCTTTTCAGTGCATGGGGTAAATTTTTTGAACCCGAAAGAACTAGTTTTACAATTGATGAGAAAAAATTTGTGATGCTTGATCTAAAAGATAATTTTAACATTTATAATATGTACCAATCTCATTTCATAAAAACACTTGAAAGTTTCAACGGTGGTACTGAAATTAAAACACCAGTTCCAGATTGGTATGAATGTCTGAATGACGGGATTAAAATCGCTAGAGAAAATCTTAGTGTCAAAATAGACAAAGGAATTGTGAATGTGGGAGATACTTTCTCAGGAGCCATAGATTCTTGGATTAAAAATCAATCACAGGGAGGAGTTGTTTATACAACTGATTTCAAGACAGGAGATAAAGTCGCTATTTGTGGAACTTACGCTCCTGGAAAACGAATAACAAACCCAGCATACTTGTTAAAATGTTAAGATTCAAAAAATTATACAATCAGTACAAGGATTCTATAGATGATACTGTAAAAATATGGTCTGAACCAAAAACTAATCTCCATCCATATGATAAAATGGTTGTGCCTTTGTTTGAAAAAAACGAGAACATACATGAAATACAACAAAAATTGAAGAATAAAAGTGATGATTCACTTGAGTTTATAGTTGATTCTAGTAATATTATCTTGGAAGCAGAAAACGCAACAGAAATTATGATTAATAGGGGTTTTGAAGTCGGAAATTATAGAAAAATTGGTGCAAAGGTCGCTGATGCGGGAAATATGCTTGATGACCTTATTGAAAATAGACTTAATGAACTAGAAGATGAGTTTGTTGAAATCTATAAACCAATAAAAAAATTGAAAGAAAAAAATAATCTTGAAAATTTGAATAAATCACGTGAAAAACTTGACAATATAACTGGTGAATATTTTAAACTCAATCAAATATTTAACGACAGAGGTTTAAACAACAATGCTGTAGGGATATTAGTTGGATATAAAGGAAACAGGGACGAGAGTGTTCATCTAGCAGAAAAAATTGAAGGAATTGAGAATGATTACAAAGGTCTTCCAAATCTTCGGAATGAGGTGGATCCTTTAAAACAGATGAAAAAAGATACAAGTCCTGGAAATGCCATAGGATTTGGAAAAGGTGAACTTTATAAAAAATGCAGAAATGTTGAATATTATGAAGGAATGATAGAACTCAAAAAGTTGCATAATGAAGTAAAAGATGCCCTTTACAATCCTGAAAAATATGAAAATTCAAGACAAAGCATAAAAAATGTAATAAGTTCTATAAGAAAAGAAAATTTTGAAAGTAGAGGTATAAATGATCTAATTCAATATGATTTGAACAGATTTGATTCGGATATGATATACTGCGAAGATGAGATAAAAAAATATAAGAGAGTTGCAGAATCAGCTAATGAAAAAATTGAGGAAGTGAAAGAAAAAAAATTACAAGAATTGATTGTGAATTATGAAAGATTGAAGAAAAGATCAGTAGAGATTGTAGATGAAAATGTTAAATTAAGAGAAGAACATGATAAATTTGTTTCTGGATATAAATCTGAGAATGAGGATATGAGATTAGCTAATAATTCCCTCAAAGAACAAGAAAGAAAATACAATGCAGAGATGAAAACACTTACTAAGGATCTTTCAAACCTTATGAATGAGGTAGATTGTCTTAAAGAAGAGAAGAAACAAAGAGAAGTTAAAGAACAATTAGAAACGAATAAAAAATATCTTACGGAAAATGAAGCTGAGAGATGGAATTCAAAGTATGACATATCAGATAGTGTTGTTTATCATGCAAAAGATGGAGAAAAATGGGATGTTAGAGGTTTTATAACTCCCAATAACATATATGTTAAAGACATCGTAAGAAAAAATAATCTCGATAAAGGTTCATTAGATGATATTGCTTACAATTGCATGAATTGGGTGCAAGATAATTTCACTTATGTTTCAGATGGTAGCAGAGAAGATTGGCTATTCCCAAACAAATCAGCACAGAAACTTGAAGGGGATTGTGAAGATGGGAGTAACCTTATGCTATCTATGATGAGGGCAGCGGGAATGCCTGCTTACAAGATAAAAAATGCATGTGGGTGGGTTGCTACAGAAGACGGTAAAGGAGGACATAGTTATCCAATCTACTTGAGAGAGAAAGACGAGAAATGGGTTGAATTAGACTGGTCTTATCTTCCTAGTAAAACTGAAATTGATGATAGAATCCCTGTAAAAAACAGGCCTGAATATAAGGGTTTATGGTTCACATTCAACGATGAACATTCATGGGGGCCTTCTGGATATGAAGTTAGTAATACAAGAAAAAAGAAAGAAGATTTCTTTTCTCTTCCATTATATATGATGACGATTGGCATTCCACATAATTCCAATTATTTAGATATCATGGATCTATTATCTGGACAAGGTTCTGAAAAATCGTGGGAAAATAGATTTAATAATTTTTTAGGCATTGTTCAAAATTTCAAGCCGCAGAAACAAGAAGACTTTGAATACTTAGAAAGAGTTTCAGCAGGTATTAAAGGCACTGTTGATAAACCTACGAGGTTCATTAATTCTGAAATTGCTAGAAATACTTATGAACAATTGAATAAACTTATTGCTTAGCAGCTTTCCAAAGAAGTGAAAAATATTTTTTATATGAATCTGCAATTAATTTGCTTTTAATTCTTACAGAGATTACAGGTTTGCTCCAAAGAACAATTATCACTTCCTCTCCGCAAACATTTGTTGATACTTGTGATTCGAATTTTTCAGGGAGATATTTTGCAAATGTCAAAGGCATCTCATTAAGAATTTTAATCCTATCTCCAGCATCATGATTGTATATATGTTTCATTGAGATTTTTCTCTTTAATCTTTCTACATGGAAATGAGGTATTTTAGTATTCATTAGTTCTGGTGCATTTCTTGGGATACCATAAACTAATATTTCTTCATCATAGTTTAATAGTTCATACAACATATTCATTAATGCCGATATGCCTTCGTAAACATTTGCTTCACCTTTTGAAGTAGCGAGTTTCTTGCTTAGAAGTAATTGTGGAAGAATCCCTATAATTTTATTTTCTTTTTCTTTTATTAATCTTAATAATGACTGCGGGTTTGTTGCCTCATAATATGTTGAATTATCCCTTTTAATATGTGATACAAGTCCTTTATCAATCAGTTTTTTTAAAGAATCATAAACATTTGCTCTGTGTAATTTTGAGTCATCTGATATAGAAGTTACCGTACTTATGCCAATACTCAATAGAGAAAGGTATATTTTGGCCTCATTGGGGCTTAGTCCAATATCGATTAATGTTTCCTCGTGCACCTTAATTCCCCCTATTTAGAGTAGAAAAACAGTAAAGTATATAAATGTTCCCTACTTTACCTCACTCAATAGTGGTAAAGCGGGGGCCAAGATGAAAAAAAGAGAAGATTGGCAGCGAAGGAAGGTAGAATTAAGAGAAAGCGCTAAAGAAAGATTAGGCCGTGACCGTGATAAATTTGATACAGTTTTATATGGTGCAGGTAACGTTGCAGAATATGCGTTATCAAGCTTGGCAGCGTCTCTAAAAAACATTGCATTTCCTTTAACAAATATTTATTTAGTTGATTCTGGTAGGGATAATAAAAAAGCTGAAAGAATGAGATTGAACAGGGAACTTGATGTTATGTTTCGTCCACGTCTTAATTTTGGAATTAACGTAAATGTAGAATATCTTCCAAAAGAAGAACTCCAAGACAAAGATCTTGATTTAATACTCATGACTGCTGCAGGTCACAAACCTGATGTAAGTGACCGTGTTAAAATGATTTCTGGAAATATGCCTGTTGTTGATGAAATGATGAAATATCTTGGAAACTATAAAGGTGTTTTAGGTATTTTTTCAAATTTGGGTGCTGTCTTGGCACACCACATAGCGGCAAATTATGATATGGATCCAAGGAAGATTGTAGTTGATTCACCTCTGGATAAATTCAGATTAGATTTTATAATTGAAACGTTTGTCAAAAAATATCAAGAAACATTTTATGGAGATATATTTCAAGGAATAATTAAGGAAAAAGGTATAGAAGTTGTAAGAGAGAGATTTCCAATAACCTCAACTTCTTCTCCTATTGGTTACCATGATTGGCTTTATCCAGCAAATCTTGGATTCAGATTCCCTGAAATGACAGGTGAACATGGACATAAATTTGACTTGCCCATACAAAATCTAGAAATAACTAATGAAATAAGACAATTGGTTTCAAATGCTATCAATAGTTTTGCAAAAGATCAGTTTATGTTAATGCAACAATACCGTATTGAAAACAATCTTCAAGCTACCGGAGGACCTACACTAGAATCATCTGGTTATGCGCTAAGTTCATTGTGGACAAACTACATTAATGCTGATGAAACTTTTGGAGGAGTTGCATATGATGTTGGTGGAAGGAATTTCTTTCCAACACTCCCTATAACTTGTGGTTATGGAGTTATTGAAGTGAATCAATCTGCTACATCAGAGTCTTCTACATCAAAGTTTAGTGCAGAAGATTGGGCAAAGTTAAAAGAAATAATCAGACATGATAAAAAAATACCAATTGAAGTTATGATGGAAAAGAAAGGTAATAAACCTCTTGAGACAATAGTAAATCATGTTTTAGGAAGTGAAGTTAATTTTGAAATTCCAGAAAAACCAGCTGATAATGGATATGTTCCTGAAAAAAGAGATTCAATAACTTTCAATTTTGATAGTTCTAAAAGTGAAGAAATTAAAGAAATAAGGGATATGGTTAAATCATTAACAACCCTTGTTGGGGGGATTAACCCAGGAGAGATTGCAAAAAAAGTTTCTGACATTATTGTATCTAACACTTTATCAAATGGTGAACTAGCTGAAATGCGTAAATATGACAATGATCTTGTTAATTTGAAAGAAAGAGAAGGAAAATTCACAGATATCATATCTAAACTTGATACAGGCATTTATGTTGTAGACAAAAGTGGAATTAATTTTTATAAATTTGATGGTGATCTAACACCAAAATTCGAAATATTCAGTACATCTTTAACAGAAAATGAAACCAAACATCCTAAAATAGAGAACAGAAGAACATTTGTAAAAAATATCAGAGTTGGCGATGGAACGGTTTATGTTTTGGCTCAAAGGAATCATGAAGTTGCACCAATGGGTTATAGGATTTTGTCATTTGATAAATCTGGAAGAAATGTATCAGATGAATTAAGAGAGGAAGATACGAGGTTTTATGATATACTTGTAAAAAATAAAAAATTGTATGTTGTATCTAGTAATAATGACGGTTATTTCATATCTGAATATGAAAACGGTCAACTAAAAAATCCTGAAAGATTACCTCTAGAGAATAGGATAATAAAAGGTGTTGAATTATTTAAAGGAGATTTAGCCATAGCAACAACAAACAAGGTATTATTAAACGGAACAGACATAAAGGATTCTAGGAAAAAGATTAAAAGTTTAAAAAGTTTCAAAGATCTACTTTGTTACAACACAATTGAAGAATTCGGAGAAAAATTGCATGTATTTAATGGAAATAATACGAGAGACATTGGATTAGATGATGTATATGGAGTGAATAGATTCGGTGATGGAAGTTTTCAAATTGCAAATTTTAAACATGAACATCTTACTATATCTAATTATAAAAATGCAACAGAAGTTCTTGATGGTAATTGTGTGACTTATCAAAATGAAATTTCAAATTTAGGTTCTTTAGAAAAAATAATTCCTTTAAATCAGAATTTACTCATGATGTCAATTTCTGGAAGAGATTCACTTTATTTTTTAATGCATTCACAAAATGAGG
>CAZZGN010000009.1:0-22492 GCA_964654165.1 uncultured Methanosarcinales archaeon
TGACAAGGCTTTTTTAAAAAAAGCTATGATTAGTCCTGTTGTGTATTCTTTCCATATGAGCGAAACAAAATCATTTGTAGATAAGTTCGCAAAGGAAAACAATTTCGAAGTTACCCACTATTGGGATTATCAGTTTCCATTGAAAAAAACGATGGATTTCCATAAGGAAAAGATAAAGAGAATTGATGTCGGGGTTTGGAGATTTGAACAGAAACATATATAAACCACTCAAAATTCCTGCAAGAAGTGATAATCATGGAACTTAACGTAATCAAAGAAACAAAAAAAGAATTCATATTCGAAGCAAAAGGTATTGGGCACACATTCTGCAATCTTGTAAGAGAAGCACTTTATGAAGTGAAAGGCGTAGAAGCTGCTTCATATACAATTGAACATCCATTAATTAAAATCCCTAAATTTATAGTTGTTACAGACGGAAAAACAAACCCAAGAACAGCTGTTGTGGAAGCAATAAAAAAAGTCAAGGCAATGAATGCAAAAGTTCAGAAAGTTGCTGAGAAAGCTATAAAATGATTGCTGAAGATAAAGAAGAATTATTAAAGTTAGCAAGAGATTCTATTTCTACTTATTTCAAAAAAGAAAATCCAGCGGGTAATGAAACAAAATTCGCAAAAAAACAGGGCGTTTTTGTTACACTAAAAAAATCCGGCGAGTTAAGAGGTTGTATCGGTTTTACGGAACCTTTTTTTACACTTTATGATTCCATTGTACAGGCAGCACGATCTGCAGCTTTTGAAGATCCTCGCTTTGATGCCCTTACAGAAAATGAGTTGGACACAATTGAAATTGAAATTTCAGTTTTGACAGTTCCTGAATTAATTGAAGTAAAAAATTTTTCTGAATATCTTGATTTTATTGAAATAGGCAAGCATGGATTGATAATAAGGGCAGCTTCCGGACAATCAGGATTGTTGTTACCACAAGTCCCAGTTGAATGGAAGTGGGATGTTAAAGAATTTTTAGAACATACTTGTACTAAAGCGAATTTATCTAAAGACGCTTGGACTAATATTAATAATAAAATTTATTCTTTTGAATGCGAAGTGTTTAGCGAAAATGAAAGTAGTAATAGCATCTAAAAATCCAGTAAAGATAAATGCTGTGAAGGAAGGTTTTTCTAAAATGTTTAATAAAGAATTTTCTTTTGAAAGCATTGATGTTACTGCTCCCGATCAACCACTAACCGATAAAGATACTTTAGAAGGTGCGAAAAATCGCGCTTTGCAAGCAAAGAAAAAAGTTGACGCTGATTTTTATATTGGAGTTGAAGGTGGTTTAGAAAAAATTGATGATGAATATCATGCATTCACTTGGGTTTATATTATTCATAAAGATAAAAGTGGAAAAGCAAAAACCGCTACATTTATGTTGCCTAAGAGTCATAATGATTACATCGAAAAGGGAAAAGAACTTGGTGACGTCGACGATATCCTATTTAATAGGAAAAATTCAAAACAAGGAGATGGGGCAGTCAGCATCTTGACAAACGACATTATAACAAGAACTTCTTACACAGCTGAAGCTGTTGTTTTAGCATTGATACCTTTTAGTCGAAAGGACTTTTAAATTTTCTGAAAAAGCTAAAACATTTCAGAAAAATCCATCAATAACACTTACAAAAAGCACTATTTCTCCAACACAGCCAAAAAATAGTGTGCATAATATGTGTTAATTTCAATTTGAGAGCCCTCGCCAAAAAGTTTAATTTTATTCGAAATTTTCAATATATTTAAATATGAATATCAATTAAATTAAATTATGGACAAGAAAATAATTATTATCATCACAATCATTATAATCTTAGCTTTATCAATTACAGCATTTTTACTTCTTACTAAATCTTCTAATGAGGTAGTTCATCCAAAAACTTGTGATTTGGAATGTGATAATTATCACTATAGTAATTGTCCAGAAGACTGTATTCAAAGATGTATTTCAAGTTCTTGTTCTGGCAATATTTGTACTGATGATTGTGATGGATCTGGAAGTTGTGCTTGTCCTTAAGCTTGGGCTCTCAAACTCTGATTTTTTGCCTTCGGCACCGTTGTACTAAAAATCAGGTCTTCCCATTGGTCAGACGAAACTAACAGGAATTTAACGGTTCGCAGGGTCCGCTTCGCCTTTGATTAAAAGAAATAAAAAAAGAGATGATTAAATCATCTCACCAATTTCTATGAATTCTTCCTCGTCTTCAGAAGGTATTTCTTCTAAGAGAATATCTTCAACAGAAGATTCTTCTGAAGGATCTTCCAAACCATCATCTTCGGTGGCATCAGAGCATCCAGCAACGACGAGCAATCCTACAATCAAAATTATTAATAAGAGATTCCTCATTCTTTATTCACCTCTTTACTTTTCATAGCTCTTCTTTCTTTAATGTCCTTTACTTGTTTTCTAATCTTCTCTCTCATCATGTCTTTTTCTTCAGGAGAAGATGGAATAAGTCCTGAACGAACTTTTTCTTTTATTTCATTTGAAACTCTGTGTTCCTGAATTCTTTCTTTTAGTTCTTCTTTTTTCTCTTTCATCTCTTCAATTTTTTTCTCTTTTATTTCATTAGAAAAACTCTTAACTTTTTCCATGATTTCTTTTCTTAATTCCTCATTTTTTATCTGACCACTTTTATATTGGTCTATCAATTCTTCGTCCTGCAATCCAAATTTTTCCATAAATTTATTTGCATTTCTTGCATGAGTCATTCTTACTTTCTCTTTCACTTTTTCTTTCATTGTTTCAATTCTTTCCTTATTCCTTTTAAGGATAGATTCTCTTAACTCTCTTGCTTTATCAGGACTAATATATTTCTTAGAAATTTGTTTAAACTCTTTAACAAGTTCCATTGCTTCTCTCTTTATACTGACATAAGAATCCACTGCATTATCTTCTGAAGAATCAATCATGTCAATTTCAAGAAGTAAAGCGTCAAGTTTAGAAATAACATCTTCCAAAGCTTCCTGATCTTCTGCACTTACATTTTCGAAAGATGCCCATGCTTCTTTCCCTACAATAATTGCTCTTTCAATTGATGCTCTTAATTGTTCAAGTCTTTGTTCTTTACCCTCAAAAGTTTCCATTACTTCAATTTCATCAACTTCGTCTACTGAAAGATCACCAGATACACCATCTCCTTCAATTTCATTAGATTCGTCTTCAGATAAATCACCTAACTCAGCATAATCAGTTTCAACATCATCATCCGCAAAAGCCGGCACTATAGACATTAAAAAAACTGTCATGATAAACATTGCCATTAATATTTTTTTCATATTTTCATCCTCCGGTCCTAAGACCACTATATACATAATCGGAACAACATATCAATTTTTACCGGAATTACCCGGAACATCCTGGAACATTATTGTATTTGTCATCCCAGTGTTTTCTTTTTTCAGTATTCCTTTTCTTACAAGAGTATCAATATTTCTTGATAGTGATGCCTTCGGTAATTTTGTTATTTTTTCAATCTCTGCTTGTGTTGTTATCTTCTTTTTCTCTAATATTTCAACAATCATCTTTTCTCTTTCAGTCATTGCCCGTTTATCTATTTTCTTTGAAGACTTCCAAAAATAGAGTAACAATCCAATAACAAGTATTATGAAGAAAATCATTGGCAACATCCAAGAATCATTTGTTCCATTCCTGAACACATATTGAACAACAAACGAAGGTTTTCCTGATGCTTCTCCTGATAATATTAATTCACCTTTTTCAGTTTTGATATTTGATAATGAAGGAAGTTTCATGTAATTAATAACTGTATTTTCAGGAAAGTGTAATGAATATGAATACTCCCCATAATCTTCATCTAAAGTTAGATTAAGAAGCCAATAAACTTTATCTTTAAATGTGTAATCTTGTGAAATTTCACCATCCATCAAAACAGTTCCGTCCCGTTCTACGTAAATATCAACCCCTATTACAGGAAAAGATAATAATATCAACGATAATATCAACAATATCCATCTCATAATCTCCCTGTACAATATATAATATTTAAATACTATGGATTACTATTGAATTAAAACATGGGCTTAATAGAACAATCGAAGGAATTGATGCAGGAGCGGACAGAAAAAAATAAGGCCCCTGCCTGGCCTCTTACAGAGATTGCTGTAGAAAAAGGTAGAGAACTCGCAAAGAGATATGATGTAGATGAAGAACTTATTATTTCAGCATTATATCTCGCACATACTGTTTTTGATCCAATTTGGAAAGGTGAAATACAAAAAAATCATCACCATCTTAGTGCTAATTATGTCAAAGTGTATCTTGATAAATGGGGAGTTGATCAATCAGATCAGAATATTATCATAAATGCTATTGAAGCCCACTCTGGGCAAATAGAAACTGAAACTAGAGAAGCAGAAATTGTTAAGAATGCAGAATGCTATAAATTCATAACAAAAAAAGGTGCACAAATTTATTTTGAAGAACTAAAAAAGAGAGGAGAGACAGAAGAAGAAGCAAAAAAGAAAGTTATCATAAAAATGGAACAGAAAAGAAAATTACTTACACTTCCAGAATGTATTGAAGAAGCAAATGTAAATTGCATACAAATAGAAGAGATATTCAAATGAGGGAAGAAGATTTAATTAAAGAAGCACAAGAAATTCAGAGAGAATTACAAGGTGCTGAACATGATGTAAAAAAAACAAAAAATCCTATCTTGATAATTTTGGGTTTTGTTGTCGCTTTACTCCTCATTATGATGATCGTTCCACAATATTCTATAAAATTAGATCCAAGTCCAAAAGAAATTATTTCATTGGAAGAATTGAATGTGAATTTGGAAGCTGAACATCACAATTACACCTTATCAAATTATGAAAGTTATCGTTATCTATATAATCCATCTGATGTAAAGATTATTGCAGATAAAATTGCTTCCTATTCCTGCAAAAACAAAAAAGTTTGCCAAGCAAAAGCAATTTTTTATTTTGTTAGGGATAATTTTGACTACATTTCCGATCCAACGTATTCTGAGTATGTGAAAACATCTACAGAATCTTTAGCTGTAGGTGGCGGCGATTGTGATGACGCATCTGTATTGCTTATCAATTTACTTGGTGCAGTGGGCATTAAACCAATGCTCGTGTTCATACCAGGCCATGTCTATGTTCAGGCTTACATTCCTGAAGCTTTGAGTAAATACCAAACAGATGGGTGGGTAAACTTAGATGCGACTTGTGAATATTGTAAATTTGGTGAAATTCCAAGAAAGAATGAAGATAAGGTTAAGGTTATTATTGAGTTATAATTGGAGTTTTCTATATATGGAGTTAACGAAACCTTTATAAACAGATAATTAATCCCATAAACAATAGGATTCCCGAAAACTACTTCCGAACGGGGTAGGAGGGTAGAAAAAATGAATAAGAAAAATATTATAGAAGCTATAAAGAAAGCAAGAGAAGATTCTAAAAAAAGAAACTTTAATCAAACCTTCGACCTCGTCATAAATCTTAAGGATCTAAATCTAAAAAATCCAGATGAACAGGTAGACGTCTTCACACAACTTCCACATAATAAAGGAAAGAAAATCAAAGTATGTGCATTAGTTGGTCCGGAATTAAAACCTGAAGCTGAAGCTAACTGCGATTTAACCATTGATGTTGATTCATTCCCAAAATATGCTCAAGACAAGAAGCTCGTAAAAAAACTAGCTAAAGAATACGACTTTTTTATTGCACAAGCAAATATAATGGCCCAAATTGCTAAAACTTTCGGTAGAGTTTTTGGGTCGAGAGGGAAAATGCCAAACCCAAAAGCTGGCTGCGTTGTTCCTCCGAAAACAAATCTTAAACCATTATATGAAAAACTTCAAGACACAACAAGAATCGCAGCAAAAACCTCACCATTGATACAAATTTCAATAGGTAAAGAGGATATGAAAGATGAAGATCTTGCCGAAAATATATCATCACTTTATAACACGTTAATACACGCACTTCCAAAAGAAGAAAACAATATTTCTTCAATCCTTCTCAAAACAACAATGGGAAAACCAGTGAAGGTGGCACAATGAAAGCCGCCCAAAAAGTTAAGGAAGGAGTAATTAACGATCTTGTTAATCTCATGACTGAATACCCAATCATTGGCACAATAAATATGGAGAACATGCCAACTCCTCAATTGCAGAATATGAGAGAACAATTAAGAGGTTCTGTTGTCATAAAGATGACAAAAAAACGTCTAATATTATTAGCTTTAGAAAAAGCAAAGGAAAAGAAAAAAGGTATTGAAAATCTTGAAGAACATCTCAAAGGAATGCCTGCATTGCTTTTCACAAAAGATAATCCTTTTGCACTATTCAAAACTTTGAAAAAAAATAAATCTTCTGCTCCGGCTAAAGCAGGCCAGACAGCTCCTAAAGATATTGAAGTAAAAGCTGGAAAAACACCATTTGCACCAGGTCCAATTATTGGTGAATTAGGCGCTATAGGCATAAAGGCTGGAATTGATGCTGGAAAAGTAGCAATAAAAGAAGATAAAGTTGTCGTGAAAGAAGGAGAAGTGATTAATGAAAATGTCGCAGCTATCCTTTCTAGGCTTAAAATTGAACCAATGGAAATTGGATTAGATTTAACAGCAACATATGAAGATGGTACAATCTTTACAAAATCCGTTCTTAACGTCGATGAAGAACAATTTATATTAGATATTGAGAATTGTGCAAGATGGTCTTTCAATTTAGCTATGGAATGTAATTTCCCAACTTCTGAGACTGTTGAAGTTATGGTAAGAAAAGCTTTCAACCAAGCAAAAGCTCTTGCTATGGAATCCAATGTATTAACAGATATCACAGCTATCGAAATACTTTCAAAAGCTGAAAGCCAAGCATCGTCGCTTAATAGTCAATTAGACATCAAACCTGTAGAAGTTAAAGAAGAACCAAAACCTGAAGTTGAAGAAAAGGTTGAAGTTAAAGAAGAACCTAAAGAGGAAGAGAAACCTACTGAAGAACCTAAAGAGGAAGAGAAACCTTTTGAGGCTCCAAAGGAGGAATCAAAAGAGGAAATTAAACCCGAAGAAAAATCTGAAGGTAATAAAGAAGAACAAGCCGAAAATCAAGATTCTAACGAAAAGGCTGAAGGAGGTCAATAAAATGGAATATATTTATGCTGCTATGCTTTTGCATAAAGCTGGAAAAAAAGTTGAAGAAGCAAGTGTCAAGAAAGTTCTTGAAGCTGCTGGCGTTAAAGTTGATGAAGCAAGAGTCAAAGCTTTAGTTGCTGCTCTTGATGGAGTAAACATTGACGAAGCAATCGAAAAAGTGCAAGCTGCACCCGTCGCTGCTGCCGCACCCGCTGCAGCTCCTGCTGGAGGAGAAGCTCCTGCTGAGAAAAAGGAAAAACCTAAGGACGATAAAAAATCTGAAGAACAGGCTGCTGCTGGACTTGGAGCTTTATTCGGATAAAAATTTTATTTTTGATTTATTATGACAGAAAAAGAAGACTTTGAGAAATTGAAAGCCCAAAAGGCTGAAATAACTGAGCTCAGAAAAAAACTTAATGAACTAGATTCGTATAAGGAAAAGTGGTACAGTGAAAAAGAAACTGTACAAAAAAATATCTATGAGTTCATCTCAAAAGTCAAAAATCTAAAAAGAGAAAGAAATTCCTATACCGAAAGTGTTAAAGAAGAAAAGAAGAAACGACAGGAACTAAACAGAGAAATAACAAAAAAAGTTACTGAAGTAAAAGAGATTTCTAAAGATTCTCCTCCCCCAACAAGAGAAAGAGGAGAAAATCCAAGAAAATTGAAAGCTGAGATTGATAAACTAGAATATTCAATAGAAACGGATGGTCTTACTTTTGAAAAAGAAAAAAAAGTTATGAAACAGATAAAAGACAAGAAGAAAAAGCTCAAAGAGGCCGAAAAAGCATCACAGGAATGGGGGAAAATTCATGGGGCCTCTAGAGAAATTGACAGTCTAAAGAGAGATGCAAATAAAATTCATAAGGATGTCACAAAAAAAGCTGAACTTTCGCAGGAAAAGCATGAAGGAATGATTGATGTTTCAAAACAAATTGACGAATTAAAAAAGAAGGAAGAAGAGTATCAAAACAAATTCCTTGATTACAAAAAACAATTTTCTGAACTAAACAAAGAACTTAAAGGAAAACTTGAAGACCTGTCAAACCTGAATAAAAAAATTACAGGTCACAAACTTGAATCTGTCAAGCAGAA
Organism: uncultured Methanosarcinales archaeon; assembly: GCA_964654165.1. Taxonomy (GTDB): domain Archaea; phylum Nanobdellota; class Nanobdellia; order Woesearchaeales; family CAZZGN01; genus CAZZGN01. Next base: position 8,212 of record CAZZGN010000009.1, read on the forward strand.
AAAGAAGAGAGAAGAACATATTCTTAAAAATAAAGAAATTGAAGTTGAAGAAAAGATAAAGAAAAAAGTCAAACTTACGACTGAAGATTTATTAGTATTTCAGAGAAAAGAAAAATAAAATTATTTTTTACTAGAGAATTCTGTATAATTGCACTTACCACAAGTCTGTCTATTTTTATGCTGTGCAAGAAAAATCCCATCTCCACATTTAGGACATGACTTAACATTCTTCACTAACTTATCACCTTCAACTTTGTACAAATCTGACAGTTTCTGATGCTTCTTTTTCACTTTTGGTTTTTTTGCCATGTTTATTCATCCTTTTTTTCTTCTTTTTGGGCTTCAGGCTCATCCTTTTTTTCTTCTTTAGGAGCGGACTCTTCTTTAGGTTCATCCTTTTTTTCTTCTTTAGGAGCTTCCTTTTTCTCTTCTTTAGGAGCTTCCTTTTTCTCTTCTTTAGGAGCTTCCTTTTTCTCTTCTTTAGGAGCTACAGGTTCTTCCTTTTTTTCTTCAGCAGGCTTAGCTTCTTTGCTTTCTTTCGGTTCATGTCTTTTCTTCATATGTTCTCTAACAAAAGAATCCATTTTTTTCTTATCATTATACACATGAGCAACAACGTTGGCCACCCTTATCCCATAATTTGGATCTATCTTATCAATGATAACCATCTCTTTCTCTGACTTCGCTGCTTTGGCAACATGTTCTCTTAAGAAACCCCTACTTGGAACTTCTTTATCAAATTCAACTTCAAGTTTCATCTCTTTTCTATATAGAAAAGGTTTTTCCTTATTTTCAACAATTTTTATCTTCATTCTATCTTACCTTTATTGCATATTCTCCCTTTGCTTTGAATCCCATTTTTTCGGCAATCACGGATTTATTAGGATCTAAAATAAAAATTCTTCCCTGCCAATTGGTTGTAAGATCCTTACTTCCAGTTAACGGATCTTCATTGCCATCTACTAACAATTTTGATTCCCTACTTGCTTTTTTTTTGCTCATTTTTACCCTTCTTTTCAGGCTCATCTTCAAGCCAATCAAGTCTTCCAAGACGCTGTTGTCTCATAGTTAAGCCTAATTTAGGATTGTTTAAATCCTTATAACTTACAGCTATTATTCTTGCTCTGCAAAGGTCGCTCACTTTCAATGATTTTTTTGATTCCTTTCCCAACAACACTTTATCTTTGCTGAAAGAAACAAAATCATCCATAGATTGTGATATGTGAATCATTCCTTCTATTGGTCCTAAAGATATGAACGCACCAAAATCCGCAATGTCCCTTATCTTTCCCAAAACAACTTCCTGTAATTCTGGTTTAAAAGTCAAGGCATCGAAAGTTGTTTCATAATAAGATGCACCATCTCCAGGAATAACAACTCCGTCTTTAATCGCATCTACTTTTGATATATCAATAACCATTCCGAGTTCTTTAGAAATATATCCTTCATACTTTTTCTTCAGCCTCTTAACAATCGCCTCTTTGACATCTAAATTAAAGAGAGTTGGAGGCACTCTGACATGGTCGCTTAATTTAACTTTGTAAAACATTTTCTTCCCTCCTACTTTTCGACAACAAGATATTTTCTTTGTCGAAGGAATATGACTTGCACTCCAACAGTTTTTAATCTCTGCCTCAGGATTTTGTCCTGCGTTGCAACGAGATATCCCCTTTCCTGAGCAATATTGACAATGATATCATCAACGTGATTCTCACCAACCGTTTTGATAATACTCACATTCTTGGTTTCGATAAGCTGTTTTGCTATTGAAGCAGCCAACTTATTCTTCCCAGATTGCTCAGCCATTATTGTCTCGAGCTCTTCTAAAGTCCTATCAAGGACAAAAAGCTCAAAGGGAAAATCACAAACACTAACTAACTCGCTGAAAACATCCACTTTCTGTGTTAGCGGAATCATCAGAAAGTTTGTGTCTAATATTATTCCCCTCATAATGGATTAAGTACGAGGAGTAAGTGTTCATTTATAAATGTTTTGCTTCCATACGACGTAAAAATAGCCTCCAGAAAAGCTGTTAAGTTTTTCTTGTATAAGAAGGGTAAAGTTCTGTATATTCTTCAATAAATTGTTCTGCTATTTCCTTATTTTCAATTATAATAATATTTTCATCATTTCTGGTGTTTGCATTTTTGCTTGGGTTAAAGCTTCCGGTTATCACAGTTTTATTATCAATTATGAAAACTTTGTGATGGAGATTGTATTTGTTTTTGTCTTTAATAATGTCAACATCATTTTTTCTCAGAAAGTGGTATGCTGAATATTTTGATATTTGTGTTTTTTCAACTACTCCACTTATTTTAAGTCCTTCTAAGTTTTTTATTACTAAATCAATGGCAATATCTTTTGCTGTGAAAGAAAAAATCATGAAATAAATTGATTTTCTTGCTTTTTGGAGCTCTTTTGAAAGTTTGTCTAAACAATGATCCATTGGACATTCATATATTTTGACAATACTTCCATTTACAATGATATTTTCTTCATCAATTATTTCTGAATCGTTGTATAAGTAAAAAAAATAGGAAGAGTATTCATTTGCTACTGAATTTGATGTTATAATTATCATGTTATTGTTATTTTTGTGAGCACCTCTTTCTGTTGGGTTAAATGAACCTGTGAAAACTCTCTTTTTATCAAAAACACAAAATTTATTGTGCATTAATCCTGAACGATTTATTACTTTTGCAGATATATTCAATCCATCGTAATTCCTGTGATCGATGATTAATTTTGCATTTTTTTCTTTTAAAATGTTAACGATACTTTCCAAATCAAGATCAAACAACGCACATTCGACATTTTCTGAGGAGTTTATTAAATTAAAAAGTATTTTTTCGCAATTGTCTTTTGGACAGAAAAAAACATCAATATTTCCTTCTTCAAATTCTAGAACAGCATCAGCATTACTTTGATATAACAGTAGAAATAAGATTGTTGCAATTGAGATTATTATGATGATTATTTTTTTGTACATAAAAGTAGAGAGAAAATGATTAAAGAAAAAGGTTATTATGGAAAAATATGTATTTATCCATTGAATTCGGAATACTTCCGAGAAAACCCAAACACTTAAAAAGCTTCAATAATTCCGCGAGTAAAAGTAAAAGTGATTCACATTTTTACAATATGGAGTTGATAATATGCCTGTCAAAAAAGGAGATAAAATAAAAGTTGATTATGAAGGAAAACTTGAAGACGGAACTGTTTTCGACAGTTCGGAAAAACATGGTAAACCATTAGAATTTGAAGTTGGAGCAGGTCAAATAATCAAAGGATTTGATGAAGCAGTTATTGGAATGGAAAAGGGTGAAGAAAAAGAAGCAACCCTTCAACCAGATGAAGCCTACGGCCAGCCAAATCCTCAGTTGATTCAAAAAGTTCCTAAAGAAAAACTTCCCAAAGAACAGGAGTTAAAAGCAGGAATGATGCTAGTTGTTGGATTGCCAAATGGCACGCAAATGCCTGCAAAAGTTGTTGAAGTTTCTGATGTAGATGCAACAATTGATGTCAATCATCCTCTTGCTGGAAAAGTTCTAGTATTCAAGGTTAAACTTGTTGAAATCCTACCAGAAGGTGCTTCTGAAAAGAAAGATGAATCTATAGAAGATAATTGCGGCAGCGATTGTTCTTGTGAAGATAAAGACTGTTCCGAGGATAAAAAAGAATAATAATTTTTTATTTCTTCTTATTTTATTATATTTGTAAAGAGAAAGATTTTGTCACTACTTTAATATACTAATAAATAGAAAAGTTTAAATATAAGTTTATCTATTCTATAGTAGAAAAGTGGGGTAACCATTCTAAAGTGCTCTTCTCTTCAATCATATTCACCTCTTTTTTCCCGGGGAAGGTTCCGCAAGGAATCTTCCTAGGGTTTAATTTTTCTTCTACGCAGAAATATCTTTGAATAGATGATTATTCCAATTAAAGCTCCAAAAAGAACGTAAACAAAATCTCTGTAATTAATCAATCTGAATGATTTTCCCTTCTTTCCAAAATACATGTCTAAATTTGACATTTCAATTGCGTATTCAAAATACAAAAGGGAAGAAGCAATATTATCTTCTTTTAGTGTAGATGCATATTCAAAATAACTATAACCCAACAAAGGAAAAGAACCTCTTTTTTGATTTTTAGATATTATTTTTCTGGCTGCTTCAAGTTTGCTATCTACAAGACCTTCTACTCCGCCAATTGCATTTATAATCATATCAGTTTCAGCTTTTGCCTTACTTGCCTTAAACAAACAGAGAGCATAATCCTCTTCTTCCAAATCTTCTATTGCCTTTTGTATATCATTAGATATGCTAGTCAAATCTGGAAAAAGTGCGAAAAATTTTAAATACTCTATTCTTTCCTGTGCTTCACTTATTTTTTTTATACATGAAATTTCTAATTCTTCATCACTAAAATCAAATTTCTTTCCTTTCTTACCTAAAAATTCTGACCACAACAGAGCACTTGAATATCTTTCCTTAGCATAGGCAAATTGATAAAGAGCACTAAAAAAATCTTTTTCAATCAATGCATTCACTGCTGTGATATGCTCTTCTACACCCAAAAGTCTTTCCCTTACAACCATATATGCGTGAAGATCCGTTATAGTTTCAATTTCATACCAATCCAACATTGTAAAAGATGCATCTAGATTGATAGAAAGTTCTTTCAAATCTTCTTGCACTTCATTCACAGATTTATTCATCTGTCCCATATTTGCATGGTCATATCTGATATTAGCTCCGAAGCAAAGACTTGCAGCTGAGTATAATTTGCCTTCATCAAGCGCCACTTGTGCTTTAAGCGTCAAATTGTTCGCTTCCTTTATGATTGGTTCATATGTTGAATTTTCTGCAGAAACAGTCTCTAAATAAATAATACTTTTATTGCATATGCTCTCGCTGATATGTTTCATAGTTTCTGTATAGAAAGAAGGTATTTCAATATCATTTTCTACTTCTTCAATAACCTTGCCTGTAAATTCATAAACTGCTTGATTAAGGTTCCAAACTTCGACAACTTCTACACCTAATTTTTGCCCATGTAAAACTGGATTGATTGATTCATTTCCATAAATTTTATTTTGCACTGGTATGAGAATTTTTTTCATTCCTGCGTTAGCAGCTGCTTCTATTTTTTCATTAATTCCACCAACATTCCCTATTATGCCACCACTGTTGATTGTGCCTGTTATGGCGGTTTTTTCATCAAGGTCATATTTTTCTATTGTAGAGATTGTTAATACAGCTATTGAAGCTCCCGCACTAGGTCCCCCTAATAAAGAAGACTGGCTTCTTATTGTATAAAAAAAATCTACCTTGCTACAATCTCTGTTTATGAAATCACAAGCAACTTCATTCGCAAATCTTGTAGATATTTGGGTGTCCATCATAGTCAAAGGAAATGTGTCTATGAAAACTCTTCCATGCCCATTCTCAATCTCTAAGTATAAATCAGCGAGTCTTCCTTCCATTCCTTCACTAGTTTCTGCAACTGAAAGAAGTTGCATGCTCCCAGATCTTGCTGAAGCTAAAGGGATTAATAAAATGATTAGTATAAAAAATAAAAAAGCTTTTTTCATGGCAATGAAGAATGAGAGGTGGTTAATAAGATTATTGAATAAGGTTTTTATGACTTTTCCTTGCACTTTCATTTATTCTCGAAATTATGTCTGGAGAAATTTCAACAGTAGTTAGTATTTTAAAATCATTTCCAAATTCAAAATCATCATGAACATGTTTATGTTTGTACTGTTCATTTTTAGAACTCATTTCTTGTGTGTGGTTCAAAATTGTATCTTCTTCTAATATCTGCACCCTTGATGTAGCCATAGTCCCACTGTCCGAACCATGTTGGTGCATTACTTCATAATAAGTTAGAGCATTTTTTTGTAGATAAGATTCAACTCTCCATAAAGCCCTTGATAATGCTTTCTCATCCATATTCTTATCTAACTCAATCATCAAATTATATCCTTTTTTTCCTTCTTCATTCAAATAAGGTTTAAGAAAGAAATTTTTTAAATTAAATCCTGTAAGGGATTTTTTTATATCTTCTATGTGAACATGTTCTTGTAAAAAATTAACATAACCGTGCTTACCAATATGACTCAAAACTGGCAAATCTCCATACCATCCAGTGACCTCAAATAAATCATCTGTATTCCATAAGAACGGCATATCATAGCTGAATGACATCATGCTATATTTTTTTCCAAGTTCAAGCTCATTAATGGGTAATCTTTTTTCTTTAACCTTGCCTCCCACAATTTCATTGAAAAGATATACATAACCATTTGCAGCTGGAACACCTTGGTTTCCTTCCCCTGGAACTCCATAAGTTGCTCTGCATTCAGTTAAATTAACACCGCTCTCTGAAATTTTTATCTTAGAAAAATCCCTAAAAAGGGAAGAATATTTTTTTATGTCGTCTTTATTTACATCAGATTTTATAGTAACTAATTGTGTTAATTCTGGAAAAACATCATCTACATAAAAATTAACATCTAATTCACCAAGTTCATCTGCTCTTTCTTCATGTCCCTTATCACGAAGTCTTCGAATTAAAGAAGTTCTATGTTTTTTGATATACATCCACTTGTCATATGGAACAGATGCAGAAGAACAACCAACTAATTTTGTATTTTTATGAATAATTGTATTGTATGCAATTTCCCATTCTCTTTTCTCCTTGTCCATAATTGTCCAAACTTTTGGAGGGATGGATTGAGCATCGACCATAAACTTAGCTATATTGATTGCTTGATATCCAGAAATATTTATTACATCTACTATGCCCCTCTCTTTGTAAGGGGGTGCGCAGTAAAAAAGTGTCTTTCCTCTAGATGCTTTTGTTGCATTAATTACATTCAAAAAAAACCAGACAGGACCTTCTTTTTCCAAAATTTCATTACGCTTTTCTGTTACAATAGTCAATTTGTGTTTTCCAGAAGTTCCACTTGAAGTTGCAAGAGCTAAAACTTCATAGTTTGTAAAGTATTTTGTAGCTTCTTCATCCCCAATAAGAACTTTCTGCATTATATCTTCAAGATTACTCCCGCCAGAAAAACCAAATTTCTTTGGGTCTTTTTTATCTGTATTAAAAATTTTAAATTTCTCAGGATCTTTCAAATCAGAAAGTTGTAAATGTGACCCATATCCTTGTTCTATACCAAAAGGAGTATCTTTTGCTTCATATATCATATCTTGGAAAAGAGTGTCCTGTTGAGCGTAAACATCATTTGCTACAGCCATAAATTCAGCAACATGCATTAGGTATCTTCCTAATGTTTCTTTATCTCCTAACAAAATCTCAAGAGCACTTACCATATATTAAGGTAGAAATTCACCATTTATAAATGTTGACAAAAAAAGAAAAAATTATTTACACATTATATCAATAAGTTCTTCATCATTGAGGAAAGCTTCCCTTCTAAGCTCCTGTAATATGAAAAACTCGTGTTTTTTCTGTATTCCAAACGAATCCAGCTCCTCATTAAATTGGTAGTAATCGTTCATTGTCTTGAATATAGACTCCACCATAAAATCAAAGCCGTTGTTCACTTTGTAAAATGTATTCACCGTGAAATTTTTCATAAGAAAATTCTGCAACCTTTCTTTTTCTTCTTTCTTGACTTTGAGGATCAGATGTACTCTCACATCATATCCCAATTTGTTGAAATCAAGAAGAGAAGTATGTTTCTTAATAACACCCCCTTCATATCCCTTTAGTTTATCAAAGATGGTTGACACAGGTATCCCCGTGGTCCTAGAAATCTTCGTAAGATTTCGTCTCGCATTCCTTCTGAAATGCGAAAGAATCAACAATTCCTTCTTTTCCACATCGGCACCCCCCATGGCTTAGGTAATCTATATAGCATAAGTTAAATTTAATATAAACACTCTTTTCAATGAAAATACGTTTGTTTCAGGGAAATACTGAAACATTTATAAAGAACATAACCTTACCCACAAATATTGCTGAAACAGAGATATGCATGATATGGGGTATATGCCCATTACCAAGAAGAGACAATAATGAACGAAGATGAAATAAAAATAATTGAAATTTTCAGGGGTTCAAAGAAAATGGAACTATCGACAACAGAGATAGTTCAACGATTATATCCAAAAAAATACAAAAAAATTCTAAGAGAAGCTGAGTCATATCATGATGACAAGGAAAAGCAATCTATTTTCAAAAGAAAAAAAGCACAGTTACATAGAAAAACACTCTATCACATAAACAAGCTTATTGAAGATGAAATATTAAAAGTAAGCCAAATAACAGGTAAAAACCAAAAACATTTCTCTTTGACAATAGGAAGTGATGAAGACATCATTATAGGAAAGAACAACAGGAAAAAGATAATAATCGCCAAACCGAATCTTCCGGCAATGCCTATTGAAGGTTACGAACAAAAAAACCTAATAAAAAAATTTGAAGAAGCAACGTGGATAAACAGAACAAACGCCACAATGATACAATGCAAAAGAGTAGAATCAATAGATAAACTAAAAGAAATAATCATTGAATCATTCTCTTACATTAACGATGCTGTCGGAATTAATGATTTTGAAAGTATAGCAGAAATAACCCCTTTAGACAAAGTAAAGAATTTTTTTGAGTTTATGGAGCAGGAATGCAGCGATTATGGAAAAATACTTTCCTTCACAATAGATTTTACCAACATAAAAAAAGATTCAAAGATAATTGAGATTGTAAAAGCTTTCTCAGAAATAATCCCTTCTTCTATGAACATGATATTTGATGTTACATCAAAAGAACTACAGAAATATGAAAGTTTAATGGAAACTGTAGTTGAAAATTTCTCAAAATATAAAATCCAGGTTCACATAAAAAATCAGGAATGCCATGATGCTCCATATATTATCGGCAAAGCAGGTCCTTACACTTATAAAGAAGAAGAATGGAATTATTACAGAGAAGAATATAAGAATAAAATTCCGAACATAATCTGCGGACAAAGCACAATCTCAGTAGATGTCGAAGAATTCTTTAATTTCAGCAAAAACAGTTATCAATTCAGGCAATTCATCCTCAATATCGCAAAATCACTTCTTCACGCAAACTCGATGCAAAGAAGTAGAAGTGGTGAATATTTTAAATATTTTATAGAACTTAACAAACCCCATACAACAAATCTATTCTCATACAGTAAAAGTTATATCAGGTTTTGGAACTACGGTTGGAAAGGAAAGAGTTTGAATCCAGAAATAATTCTAAAACTAATAAAAAGCATTAAAATTGATATTGATGAGTTCTGCAATTCTGAAGAAACAATATATAGGGCTTGTGGGATGCCTACAAGATTCAGAATAGGTTTTTCATGCGCTTTTAGAGACGCTAATAAAGAAGAATTTAGTGAAGAAAAATTCAAAAAGCTTCAAATAAGAAAGATTGAGGATTTATATTCTCCCGAGATAAAAAAATTAATATTCGAAAAAGAGGAGATTTTTGATATGTTTGACGGAGGAGACAGATTAAGGTTCTACAGGAGAGGAGAATTTGAACCAAAGGAAATTATAAGGGAATTTAATATAATAATCAATACTTACAAGATACCTTTCTTTTGTTATGATTTCGGAGAAATAAGAGGGAATGATATGTCTTTAGTATCATTCATAGAAAAATGATAAAAACAGATTCGACTATGAAAGCGTGGAAGACCGCATTGAGATATGTAATGCACGAAGGAAAAGATTTCATGGATAGAGACGGAAGAATGTGTAGAGAGATTATGAACCTACAAATAGAAATTATTAAACCAGAAGGAGATATTACATCGCCTATAGAACACGTGAGCGGAAATAAAGACTGGGTATATCCCAGACTAGATGATATAGCAAACGTAACTCTAACAAGGAAATTCAGTCCAGGGCATATATATGTTTACGGTCAACGAATATTTAACTTTGATGGAAACATAAACCAAATTGATAAATTTGTAATTCCTTTGCTTAGAAAAGATGAACCAACAAGACGAGCGACGGTTTCTTTGTGGGACCCTAAAATTGATGCGGATATTTTCAATAAAGAAGTGCCAAGTATGACTTCTATAAGTTTTTTCATCAGAGAAAACAAGATGGATGTCACAGTTATAATAAGAAGTAATAATCTTTTTTTTGGATTTCCAGCAAATATATACCAAACCTACATACTACAAGAATATGTAGCTCAAAGACTTAACAAAGAATTAGGAAAAATAACCCTACTCTTATTAAGTGCCCATATATTTGAAGATCAGTTTGGAGATGTTGAGGAGATGATTAGATGAAAAAAGAAGAAATTGATAAGATGAAAGAAGCTTTCGCAGAAGAGATAAAAAGAAGGGACAAAATTATCGATGAATTAAAAAAAAGCAACGAACTTTTGCTTAAGGCTGCTCTGAAAAAAGCCGAAAGCAGAATAGAAGAAGATTAAAAATGCATGACGCTTTCAAATGGGAATATATAAAATGCTTTTTTATTAAAAAGTACTTCATGCCAGATGAATACTATAAATATTTATCAGAAATTAATATTAAAGATCTTAAGAGAATCTCGATAGCAGGTATTATTTTTGATATAGACCAGACCTTGGCTTTATATAGAACAACCAAGATACCAAAACATATTGGAAAAACTGTGAAAAATTTTAAAAAACATTTTAGGGTTTGTGCAGTTTCAAATTATAATGCAGATACTAAAGAAAGACGGAAGCGCGACAGAGAACTTACAAAAAAACTGGGGATACGGATAATCCACACAAAAAGAAAAAAACCTCACCCTGAACCATACATAAAATGCATGAAATATTTAAGAACAAGTATAGATAATACTGTTATTATAGGAAACAGTCATATTGGCGACGTGATTGGGGCGAAAAAAATAGGATTGTATGCCATTCTTGTTAAACCATTAAAAGAACAATCCCCATTTCACATAAAAATAATAAATTTCTTTGAAAATTTACTTTTCTGGATTTATAAAAGCTAATTTTATGAGTTGCCAGAACCTATACCATGATTCGTGAGCGATATTGAATTTGCTATTCCTACTATCTACACAAACTACAGGAATTTCAATAATTTTAAGTCTTTTTTTATGGGCGATATATAGTAAATTAGTTACATAAGAAGCCCCCTTATGGATAGCATTAAGATTATTAAGAACAAATTTCTTATTGTAAACTTTTGCAGCCATTGAATGATCTTTATAAGATATGCCTAGCAACAACCTAGTCAAAAAAATGAAAACATAGCTTGGAATTTTTCTTAAAAACGATCTTTTTTGGGAACCCATCTGCTTAGAACCAATAATTATATCATAATTTTTAATGAGAGTAAGTGATTTTTTTATAAAATTTAAATCGACAGAAAGATCCATATCAACAGAAACTATGAAATCATATTCACTCATTTTGACTGCTTTCTTAAACGCATCACCAACTCCCCTACGAGGAATATGAAAAAACTTTATTTTGTTATTTTTCATCAATTCTTTTCCAATTTTGGCAGTATCATCAGATGAACCATTGCTTGCAATAATAATCTCATATTTCACATTAAGAGAATCAACATATTTCATAAGTCTCTCTGAGTTTTCTCTCAAAATTTCTTCTTCATTAAATACAGGTATTATTATGCTGATTCCTTGCATAGTTTTTTCCTCTCTTCGTCTTCAATTCTTTCACAGATTGAAGAATCATAATTGATTGCAATTCTAAAATAACATTCATCCTTAATAGATTTATCTACTTCTGCAGCACATAAATTATGATCGCCAGTAACTTCTCCAACACTAATAAAACATTCATCCCTCATATCGCCGGCATGATTACATACTGTATAACTTTTTGTTTCTACTGCAATATCTTTTCTAAGAACATCAGATTCATCATTTCCATCTGAAAAAAACAAAAAAACAAAAAACACTAATACAATAATCGCCAAAATAAGAAATTGATGCTTCTTAAGAAATTTATCAACATGTGATAAAAACTTTTTACGTATACATATCAAAACTGCAAGAACCACTCCAATAAGCGTTAGTAACTTTCCAATTAAATCTGAAAATGTAACTCCGTAATAAATTGTCACTTCTTCATTTTCCGGAATAATCAACATAAATCCTGGACTTACAAAATATACCTTTGATGCTCCTTTAACTTTCCAATTTGGAAAATATGAAACCTTAATTATATGAGGTAAACCTACACAATCAGTTTTGAAAGAAATTTTTTCTTCTTCTATCTTTTCAGTTATTTTACATGAATTGTTTATCTTTACTCGTACTATTTCAGAAAAAGATTCCACTTCTTGATAATCTTTAACTTTCTTAAAAATAAGAGGAACATCAAGCAATGAATCATTCAAAAACCAAAGATAAGAAACAAGTTGTGGTTCAGAAGAAACAAATGACACAGGCTCATATTCAGGAACACCCACATATCCTTCTGTAATATTTGCTTCGTAAATATCATATAACCCAAAAGAAGATAACTTTGAATAACTATCATCAAATTTCAAAAGTGATTTAACGTAATCTGATCTTATGATAAGATGTTTTGTATTAAAAATCTGAAGACGAGGCAACGCTCTTGCCAAATTCGTACTTGAACATCCAAAATTAGGGAAAGGACACGATTTTTCTTTTGATACTAATGATTGGATGTAAAAAATAGCTGGCGCATTTGGAGAGGATTGCATATATAGACCTTCTAACGTCGATCTTCCGGAAAAATATGGAAGCAACTCAAAAGCTCTTGTTGTGCCTATTGAATTATGTGATTGTGAATGTTCAAACACCACCCTGGGATCTGATAGTTCTCCTTCAAGATAATTATTGATATCCTCATATGTATCCCATGAAGCTTTTCTTTCAAAACCGCCGTAATTCCACGGAACCCATTGATCAATATACGTAACCTGAGAACCTATAAAAATTAAAACAAAAAAAGTAAGAAGAAAAACTAAAGGAATTTTCGCGCGTTTGAAAAATTTGAATGAAAGTGAAAAAATGAGTGATAAAGAATATGCACCCAATAACAATAAAGAAATTTGTATAAAAGGTATGAACCTTATATCAACAACACCAATAGTCGGGGCAAGAAGGTATAAAATAAAAGATACTCCAATCATAAAAACTAAATAAGTTGGTCTTATGTCTTGTCGTATTTTCTTCTCGAATATAATAAAAGGGATAATCAATAATATGCATACCAAAAATGGTATGAAAATTTCAGGAAACACCTTCGATAAAGAGCCAATAATCCAGCTATCAGCATAAGAAGTTGTAAAGGATAATTTAGAGATTAATGGAATAATCCAAAATCCAAGAAATAAAAACGATAACAAAGCTAATTTGATAAGATAAGTAAGGTTTGATTTGTATTTTTTTGAGATAATGAAAAAAAGTGAAGCAAAGCCTGCAAAAAGTAATACATAAACGTGACTTAAGCCTATTAAAAACAAAAGAACTGCATTTAAGACTAAATATTTGTTTTTTGTTATACCTTTGTATAAATTTCCAAAGTAAATGAAGGCTATTGCAATCCCTAAACTATAAGAAAACTCTCCAGCAAGAACACTTGGGATATTTCCACCCCACATTGAATTTGCTTCCATGAAAAGAAAAGGTAGGGTAAACAATGAAGCAATTATGGGTCCAGGAAATTTAACATCAATACGTCTAAAAAAATAATACGCACTTAAAGGAAGAAGAAAAACTCCCAGCAATGTTCCTATCTTAAAAGCTATTTGAAAGGGAATAATATAACTAAATAATGAAATAATCAAAAAAGGCAATGGAAAATAAAAATGAAGAATTGGAAAACCTGCATAATTCCCCTGATACCATCCGGATAATTTAAAGTTTGGAAGGAGATTATTTTTCATATAATCAGCAGTAGGATAATGAGAAGCCATATCTCCGCCAGATGTTGTTGTGAGAGAAAAAAGGAATTGTGGTTTAAAGAAAGAAAGTAAAAAAACAAAAATTAACAATATAATCACAACATCAACAATAATTCTTGTATGTTTCTTTGATATATATTTAGAGAAAAACAGGAAAAATAAAAAGAATAATCCAAGAATAATATATATGGGTGAAATGGATTTTGTATCTTTCTTAACAACCACAAGAGATTCAGAAATTATAGAGTTGTGACTTCCATCTTCATATTCTGCAATCAAATAAACATTATAAGAACTTCTAGGAAGAGATGAACCACTTCCAATTTTAAATTTAATTTTCTCGATTTCGTTAGA